>JBNMFK010000082.1:0-13340 GCA_051269965.1 Algoriphagus sp.
ATAATTTATTGACTAGTATTCCTGGAATCGGATTTGTCAACGCTGTTGCCACTCTTATTTATACGGAAAACTTTACTAAGTTCACGGACCCAAGAAAATACGCTTCCCTCTGTGGAGTAGCACCTTTTGAAAACTCTTCAGGAACATCTCTAAAAGGAAAACCGCACGTGAGCTTCTATTCACATAAAAAGCTTAAATCCCATCTTTCAATGGGTGCAAGGTCATCAGTAGTTTATGATCCACAAATGAAGGCCTTCTATAAAGCCAAAACAGAAAAAGGAAAACACTATGGTGTTATTCTAAATGCAGTAAGGTTCAAATTAATTCTAAGAATGTTTGCCGTAGTCAGAAACCAAAATCCATATGTGGATAACTACTCCAACAAATTGGCTAAAAGTAAAAAAGCCGCTTAAAGTTTGGAGATACCGGGGTCTTAGAATACGCCCAGTCTTACACCCATTGGATTGTTCTTTTAAAGCACTAAATTCACCATTCAAGGCACACACAGTGTATATGAAAAATAGGCGATATCGCATTAGGTTCAATGCTTTTGTCTCGTATCAAGCTTTGTACTTAACCGAAAGTTTAGTGCTTCGTAAACGCCTACTTTTGATTTACTAACCGTTGTAGGTAATTAAAAATGAACTTCGTAAAAACATATAATAAGGTAAACTCCGAAAAGGATGCGGTAAATTTTGGAATATCCAAAATGGAAGATATTTATGTCAAAAGAAATGGGCAATCTGATGAGCCACATAGGCACAATTACTATACTATACTTATTATTAAACAATCAAAAGGACTTCATAAAATAGATTTCAATTCATACGAACTATCTGACCAGCAAATTTTTTTTATTGCTCCAGGGCAAGTACACCAAGTAATAGAGACCGAAAAACCCATAGGATTTGCTATGACTTTCTCTAACCATTTTTTGATTGAAAACTCTATTCCACTAATATTTATTAGTAGCCTTAATCTTTTTCAAAGTTATGGACAAACGCCTCCTTTATTGCCAAATCTGAAACAATTTGAACTCATAGAGAATTTCACAAATCAGGTTTTTGCATTATCTACAAGTGATACTCAAATGAAAGACCTGACCATTGGAGCATATTTAAAACTATTGCTTATCGAGTGCAACAATATTTGCTCAATTAATCCAATAAAAACGGATATTGATTCTTCAGGAGACAACCTAATAAGAAATTTTAAAGAATCGGTAGATACACATTTTAGAAAAGAACATTCTACCTCTTTTTACGCCAATGTAATTCACATTACTACAGACCACCTAACCCGAACTGTAAAAAACAAAATAGGTAAAACCGCCAAAGAATATATTCAATCAAGAATCATTACAGAAGCAAAACGATTGCTCTATTTTACCGAGTTATCCAATAAGGAAATTGGGTATGAATTAGGTTTTAATGAACCCGCGAATTTCAGTGCTTTCTTCAAAAAACACACTCAATTATCTCCTTCAAACTTCAAAAAGAGAGAACACAAATCCTAATATCGGATTTTCATAAGTTTCAGTCATTTTTTCATATTCCACAGTCTTTTAAACTGCTCCATATTTGCATTGTCATTAAAGCAAACAATATGCTACGTAAAGGCTTTACAAAAAACGCAATCTTAATAGGAGTAGTTGGTGCTATTGCTCCGCAAGTTCTTTCGTTAAAAAATAGCAAAACGATAAAGTCTACCTAAGATGCTTTAATGGAACAAGTAGGATTAAATCATTTACCCAATAAAATTTTAAAGACAATGAATACAGTAATTCATAGAGCAGAAACAAGAGGAAAAGCAAATCTCGGTTGGTTAAACTCACACCACACGTTTAGTTTTGCTAACTATCACAATCCAGAACGAATGAATTTTGGTGTACTAAGAGTCTTAAATGACGATATAGTGCAAAAAGGAATGGGTTTTGGAACGCACCCACACGACAATATGGAGATTATCTCTATTCCACTCGTAGGTGATTTGGAGCACAAAGATAGTATGGGAAATATAACGGTAATCAAAGAAGGAGATGTGCAAATATTGAGTGCTGGAACTGGTGTAACGCATTCAGAATACAACAAAAACAAAGACAAAGAAGTGAAATTTCTTCAAATTTGGGTGTTTCCCAAAACGAAAAATACGGAACCAAGATATGACCAAATATCAATTAAAGATATAGAAAAAGGTAACGAATTTTATCAAGTACTTTCTCCTAGCAAAGAAGACCAAGGCGTATGGTTAAATCAAGATGCTTGGTTTCATATTGGCAAATTTACCAAGGGAAGTTCTGACGAGTACAAAATAAAAAAAGAAGGCAACGGTGTATATGCTTTTGTGTTAGAGGGTGAAGTTGAAATAAACAACGAAAAATTATCACAACGAGACGGTTTTGGGATTTGGGATATAGAATCTTTCAAGTTAAAAGCTTCAGAAAATGCAAGAGTATTATTAATGGAAGTACCAATGAGTAGATAAACATCTTTAAATAAAAATATAATAATTAAAAACAAATAAAATGAACAACACGGACTGGACAATAGACAACACGCATTCAGAAATTGCTTTTAAAGTAAAGCATATGATGATTTCAACCGTAACAGGACATTTTGAAGATTTTGAAGCAAACGCAAAAACAGATGGTGATAATTTTAATAATGCCGTCATAGCATTTAGTGCCAAAACAAACTCCATTAACACAAAAAATAACGACAGAGATACGCACTTAAAATCGGACGATTTTTTCAATTCAGAAAAATATCCTGAAATGAAATTTGTTTCAAAATCATTTACGGGTGGGCAATTAATTGGCGATTTAACCATAAGAGATGTTACTAAAGAAATAACGTTAGATGCAGAATTAAATGGAATAGCAGTCGACCCTTATGGGCAAACCAAGGCAGGTTTTGAGATAAAAGGCGAAATAAACCGAAAAGATTTCAATTTAACTTGGAGTGCAGTTACAGAAGCTGGAAGTATCGTTGTATCTGATAAAGTAAGGTTAGTAATTGACGTACAATTTATAAAACAAGCTTAAAATCTAATATGCAGTTAATACATAATTTAAAATGGCGATACGCCACCAAAAAAATGGATGCTTCAAAAAAAGTATCTGAGAAAAACATAGACTATATAAAAGAGGCAGTGCAATTGTCTGCCTCTTCTTATGGTTTGCAACCATACAAGGTTTTAGAAATTAAGAATCCCGCATTAAGGGAAGAATTAAAACCACTATCTTGGAATCAATCACAAGTTACAGATGCTTCGCACTTATTTGTTTTTTGCAACTATAAAACGTTAAGCGATAATCATGTAGATGATTTAATCAAACTAAAATCAGATACGAACAATATTCCAATAGCCAAAATCTCTGGTTATGGGGATTTTGTAAAAGGTAAGCTAAAAGAAAAATCAGAAACAGAAATGTTTCATTGGACCGCAAAGCAAACCTACATTGCTCTTTCAAACGCTATGAATGCCTGTGCTGAATTACAAATCGACTGTACACCAATGGAAGGCTTTGAAAATCATGATTACAATCAAAAATTAGGGTTAACAGAAAAAGGTTTGAACGCTTGTGTTGTTTTGGCAATTGGGTATCGAGATAATGAAGATGCTTCTCAAAATTCTGAAAAAGTTAGAAAATCTATTGATGCAATTTTTGAGAATGTAATCTAGTAGTAGGAAAGAATAACTAGGCCTACCCGTTCACTTATCATAAATCCCAAACTCTTTTCACCTTGAGACATAGACCTTAGTAAAATCAATGGCTATCCGTAGATTCCATAGAAATTTTCAGGTCGGTAAATGTTCAGTCAGGGACGCCAAGTCCTTCGCCACGTTGTGAGACTATTCGATTAATCGGCTCGTTTACTATGACCTAGGCCAGCCGGCGTTCCCATGACTTCTCCTTTTCTAGACGTAAGAATGGAGACCTCCCTCGGTAAGATGAATCTCCTTTTGTCTATCCCTGTTCCACCTACTATTTCGGTGCGGTCTCATTAAAGAGATTTGGACTTCGGCAGCATGTGCTACCTCATGTTTCGGCGACGCCTGGTCTTGCACCCTTTGCATTGTTCTAGTAAAGAACTAATTCACCTTTCAAGGCAAACACGCAGTAGCTGAAAATCCATTGGCTTATGAGCTACTAGCAAAGAGCGTTTGAATCAGATAGTTTTAAAGAAATTAACAAAGACCACGCCTTCGGTTTTTAGCATGGCGTTTAACCTCTCAAACACCCATCAAATTAAAATCCCATGCTCCGCTGACATTTCTCTTCCTAACAGGGCATTTGCCGCAGCGTTATTTTTGAATTTCTCTTTTTTTGGATTCCAGTCTAGCTCTGTTCCTAATTCATAAGCGATATTACCGATGCTACACATAGACGACGTTCTGTGTCCTATTTCCACATCGCAAATCGGCATTTCTCGGCTTCGCATCGCATTGATAAAATCTATGTAATGGTTCTCCGTTTTTTTCAATCTTATATCAGTTGGCTTTATTTCAACATTCTTAAGATTTTTAGGCTCCTCCAAGTTCTTTCTTTGCACATCCAAAACACCCTCAGACCCCACAAAACGAATCCCGTTGTTCTTGCCAAAGTCATTATGCGTGACGGTAATGCCATTTTTATAGGTGTATTGCAGTCCCCTAATATCACCAGTCATGCCTTTGGCCAAAGGAGCACTTACCTTCACAGGCCCAGAATCATCCATCCCAAGTGACCACTGTACAATATCAAACATGTGAGCTCCCCAGTCCGTGATATAACCACCACCAAAAGGTTTATATTCTCTCCATAAAGCCCAAAAATCATTTTCTAAGGTAGGTGCCAATAATTCATTATAGGGGCTCTTATCCACGTTTGGCCCGAGCCATAAATCCCAGTTTAAATGGCTAGGTAAAGGCTGTGCCTCAAAATCAATGTCTTTGGGTGGGTTACCCACGTTCACTAAAATCTCTTTGATGTCTCCCAAATAGCCATTTCGAATCAGTTCTGCGGTTCGCAAAAACTCTGGCCATGAGCGTTGCATGCTCCCTGTCTGCAATACTCTATTGTTTTCTCTAACGGCGTTTACCATCGCCCTACCCTCTTTCACTGTAAGAGCCAAAGGTTTTTCACAATATATATCTTTCCCTGACTCCGCCGCCTTTACCGTAATGGCTGCATGCCAATGATCTGGCGTAGCTACCACCACACTATCAATAGATTTATCCTCAATTATTTGTCGATAGTCTTCATAGTCATTGAAAGACGTATCCAAATTATCTTTAGCAACGAGCTTCTTGAGATTATTTGTAAACCTCTCCAATTTTAAACGATGTGGATCTGCAGCAGCAACTATGTTTACTTGCCCCGTATTATAAAAACGACGCTGAAGTCCATTACTTTGTTTCCCACATCCGATGAAGGCCATATTGATTTTGTCACTCGGAGCTAGAAATCCTTTTCCTAAAACATGCCTTGGAAGAATAAAGAAACTAGAAGCAAATGCAGTTGATTTTAGAAAGTCACGACGGTTAAGATTTTTTTTCATTTTGGTTGAATATTTTGGAACGAAATTAACTAATTAAAAGCAAATCTCAGTCCTCTGCAATGGAACCCCCGGCTAGTATATATCTGAACATACTGGCGGATCGGTCGGCATTAAAGAGTCTGTCTTTCTTAGCTAGCTGTTTTTGTTGGTCTTCAAAGACCCCGATAATCTTCTTAAAATCTACCGCATTGGATTGATACATGATTTGCTGTAGAGCCAAGTTGCTGATATGGTCATAAGGACTATGAATAGCTTTCTCTAATGTGTTCTTCGCTATTTCACTAGCGTTCAATTCATAAACCAAAGATGCTGCTAAAATGGTGTTAGGCTGATAAGGGTCTTTTAAAAGGGTTGAAAGTTGAGCCCCAAAATCATTTACCTCGTGAGACTTAAGCCCCAATAATGCCCAATACCTTACAAATTTGTTTTTAGATTTTAAAGCTAACAATTGTCTTTTCAACGTTACGATATCTCTAAAGCCAGCTAGACTTGCTACCTCATAAATTTCATTAATAGGATACTGAACTGGATCTAATCTATACTCAAAAGCGTTTCCTTTTTCTGAGATCTGAGCAATTTCATACTCTGGTAAAAACAGAACATCACGCTCTTTAAGAATGTTTACTTTCAACTTATCTCTTAACTCTTCAATCAAACCCATGTACTCCTTATCTTCTGCTAAATTATTTAGCTCCCAGGGGTCTTTTTCTAAATCAAAAAGGTATTCAGCAGGACGAGGAATAAGCATCATCTCTTGATCTTTGTTTAGGTCTCCTGCCTTAAAGTCCTTCCTTATCTCACTGGTGATATCACCTAAATCCATATACATTAAATGACGTAACTCCTGGATATAAGGCATGTAAACTCTGGAATAGGCATATTTGCCTTTAATAACCGTTCTAGTTAAATCATAACTTTCGTCTGACCTGTCTGAGGATAAAAAGAGATAATCTCTAGGATGGCTTCTTTGGTCTCCAGCCAATACTCTTCCCTTCATATAAGCCGGAATTTCTACTCCTGTTAGAGCTAAAACAGTGGGAGCCAAGTCCACAAAATCTATCATTTCCTCTGTCACAACACCTCCCTGCCCCCATGGTGAAAGGTGTTTATATTTTTCTGGAAACCAGATAGTGAACGGGACTCTGTGTCCTAATCCCAGCCCGTTGGTTTTCATTCTTGGCATTCCTTCTCCGTGATCCGCAAAAGAAAAAATGATTGTATTTTCTAATAAGCCTTCTCTCACGAGTCGATCATAAATGGCCTGAAACTCTAGGCTAGTTTTAGTCAAAGAGTTATAAACTCTTGCCATTTGCTTTCGCATTTCAGGGGTATCCTTGTAAAACGGTGGCATTTCAAAGCCATCTTCCTGCGTTTTTAGACTGTCTGCTAGTTGATCCCAAATCATCTTTCTGTACTGCTCATAAGGCAATGTCATGGTTCTGGATTGATGACAGGAATTAGAATTGAATACAGCAAAAAAGGGTTGGCTCGCCTCCTTATTCCACCAGCCAGCTTTATTACTACTTTCATTCCAAGCCTCAGCTATCATTTCAGCTTGATTGGCTACATTGTAATCCGTTTTTGCATTATTGCTGGCATAGTATCCAGCATCTCTAAGGTATTTTGGAAACCCGTGAATGTACGCTGGAATACTATAATTACTTCGATGGTTTCCTGTTCCTAGTTCAAAGGTCTTGACTCCCGTTATAAGAGCAGAACGACTTGGGGAACAAACACTACCTGTAGAAAAGGCTCCAGTAAACCTTGTTCCCTTTTGAGCCATAAAATCCATAAAAGGAGTTTTGGCGTTTTCATTGCCGTAGGCTCCAATAAACTCTGGAGACGTATCCTCATAGGTAAGCCAGAGGATATTGGGGCGGTCCTGAGAAATAGCGGAATAGCTTAAAAGGGATAAAAAAAGAAAGACTCTCATTGTTCTGGTTTTATAGGATCAGGAAATAAATCTAAGGTCTAACTTTTAAAAGCTCAAATCTAATGCTAAGGCAGAGATACAGTAAAAAGTTCTACCATTTCGGCTATTTTTTCGGGGAATTCAGAAGCCAAAGCAAAGCTTTCGCTCAGATCTGAACACAAATCGTAAAGTTCAATTTCTCTTTTTGACTAAATTCTCACAGCTTTCTTATGACTTGGTTTGTCCTAGAGTTTTCCCGCACTTTAAAAGTAAGCAGGATTTGGACCATCTTCGGCATAGGGACCATGATGGCTAGAAAACATAAAAACAGTTTCTTCGATTAAACCCAAATCAGCTACTCTTTTGACAGCACTCCTACGCGGGAGCCGAGAGGTGCTCTTTGGGCCGCAAAAGCAGCAGCTGGCAACGCTTGAGAACGATGAATTCCTCTATTGCTATTTGGACTGTCTGGCTTACTATTTTTCAAATAAGGTTTTTCAGTCACTAATCCTTTGCTGACATCAACATATGACTCTCTGGAAGTAATATTTCTGTATGTAGTCTGGTATAAGCCCAATATAAAAAGAAAGGACCTTCCTGTGTTCTTTCCCCAAAACTTAGAGCCTCCTCTGAAAAAAGGTCGTTTGAAAAACCCGTATAAATTAGGTTTTCATTTACATGAATTCCCAGAGTTTCACCAGCTCTAAAAACAAAATAGGCATGCCATTGATGTAAGAAACCATACCTATAATCAAACCCTTGTTTGTTCGGCTCAACAGTGGTTTCATTCATCCCTAAACTCCGATTACCAATAAGGGCCTTGGAATGGCCTAGGGATTTTAAAACCTCCGAAATAGAGATATCACGATCTCTCAATGCACAATATGAACCAAAGTCTAATGTTCCTGCTTCATAATTTACCCTTAAGCTATCATGACCCATATGAAAACCGCACGGCCAGGAGTATAAACTGAGCTTCCGGCAAAGTGATCTGTAAAAAGCATGCTTTGCTCAGTCCGCTTATCAATACTAGGTATTTTTATGATTTGTTGCCCAGGAACCCAAGTCTCCAGAGCCTAAATCATCGGCTAGGATAAAAATAGTACTTGGCTTGGTCCCTTTTTTTTCAGCACATCCTGAAATAATGAACGGAAGAAGAGGGCCTGAGCCTAATTTCATTTTGCAGGGTTTACGCAACGAAGTCCTATATTTCGCAAGAAAACAACCTCCATGAAGGCCAAGAAAAGTTACTTTATATAAACAAAACGCTATACATCTCAGGCTTAAAACCAACGGCTATCACTTTTTCATCCTTTTCTAAAACAGGTCTCTTAATTACAGAGGGGTTTCCCATCATAATCTCAAAGGCCATCGCTTTATCTTTAAAGTTTTCCTTTTGGTGCTCTTCCAATTTCCTAAAAGTAGTTCCTCTAGTATTAAGCAGAACCTCTGGTAATTCCTGAGAAAGCCAAGCTTCAACTTTAGGTGCTTCTAGTCCATCTTTTTTGAAATTATGAAATGTAAAATCAATCCCATTTTCTATAAGCCAAGTTTTAGCCTTTTTTACTGTATCACAATTTGGAATTCCGTACAAGATATAGGTCATTTCTTCGTTTTTTAACATCAGTTTAACAGGACAACAGATGGATTATGGCTGTCGTTTCCTCTTTTGTTCTTAATTTCGACAAAGTTATTACGTCTTCATTTCAATGCAAAAATCATAGACAAAACATTCATGTTAAAGCATATTCAAAATATCAAAGGGATTTCTATCCTTATCATTTTACTAGCCTTTGGCTGTAAATCAAACTCTCAAGAAACGGCAGAAGAAAAAGCTACGCCAAAAGTCAACTTGCCCGCCAAGGTCATTGACGAAACACAAGTAAGCTGGAAATCAGATATCACTGCCGCTCTAGCGGAAGCTAAAAACCGAGGCGAGCTACTTTTTGTAGAATGTTACTCCCCTACTTGCCAGTATTGCGTCGCTATTGAGCCTTATTTCAAGGAGCCAGAAGTAGCAAAAATGTACAATACTAATTTTATTAATTACAAGCTGAACGTTCAGGAAGCAGACCAAGTCAAATTCTTAAACGATAAGAATATTTGGTTACCAAGTTTCCCTATGTTCTTGTATTTTGATGGCGATGGGAATCTGGTTCATCAAACGAGTGCAGATCCGAGTATAGCTTCCTTAAACCAAAACGCTGAAGCCGCACTTGACGTAACGAATAGAGCCTCCAGCTATGCAGGCCGTTTTGCAGAGGGAGAACGTTCCGTTAAATTCTTGTCAGACTACGCCTCTTTTACTCGAGTTATTAAAGACACGCTAGCTGGTTTAGCAGCAGCTGATGCTCTTTTTGAAATTTATCCTAAAAACAAATTAGGCTCAGAAGAGAGCTGGGGTCTTACTAAAAAAGCTGTTTCAGACATTGACAATGGTTTTGCCAAATATTGGCTATCTCACACTGTCCAAGCGGCGGCCTATGAAAAAAAGGAAGGACATCCAGATAATCAAAACAATATCTTAGGAGGTATCTTACAAAGCTCTCTTTACAGCCCAAGGGGTAAAGAATACAATTTAGAGCAGCTACAAACTGTCAGAAAGCATATGGCAGCTATAAATGCAGGGAAGTATACAGACAATGTTCTCTGGGAATTTGAAGCTAAAGCTTACATAAGAGAAGACAAATTACCTCAGGCTCTAGCATTGGGTAATAAAATGATTACGGCCTTTAATGGGAATGGTTCTGCCTATGTTTACGTAACTCGTGTTTTTAACGATAATTTCCCAGACAACTCGCATGTATCTGCGGCAAAAAGCTGGCTAAAGGATGCATTGCCAACCATAACTCAGGATAATGTAAAGTCTGAATACTATTACGAAATGGCAAGACTTAATCAAAAGGTCGGGGAATCGGCTGAAGCAAAGAAAAATGCAACAACCGCAAAGGAGCTTTCTGTTAAAATAAAAACTAAGTTGACAAAGTTTGATGACTTAGTAGAGAGCTTGAATTAAGTAAATGGCTAGCTATTAAAAAAGGGAGAATCAATAAATGATTCTCCCTTTTTTAACTTTTATCCCTTCTTATTTTTTCGGATTCAAGATTTCAAAACCGATAGACATAATTCCTACTAAGGGGTCTGGTCGCATGCTTTGTTGTAACTCAAGACTGTAGTTCCCTGGATAAGGAAACTTCAAATCTTTGTATTGAGCAGCACCTATTCTGTGGTCAAATAAATCTCCAAGGCCATCTCCTTTTGGCTTACCTGTTTTTTCATCAAAAAGAATAAGCTCTTCCATGCCTTGCATCAAAACGTTTCCAGCAGAATCCTTTAAGGCACTTTTTAGATAAATGTTATAATAAGGATATTGAAGAGCATTCCTAAGTAAATAATTAACCTGAAAGGTTTTTGAGTTATCATCAATCTCAAAGTCAAAACTTTTAACATCTGTAGCAGCCCATTCATACGCATCAAAATCTACTAAATCCTTATGAACAGAATCTGAGGTACAGGCACTCATTAAAACACTACAAATAACGGCCAAGCTAGCTCTTTTCATTCCCCTTGTTAGGATTAGGTCTGTTTCTATTATTTCGCTTGTTTCTGTTTTTTCTTGGTTGATTAGCGTTAGAACGTGGGTTCTGTGAACTCTCTGTATTTTGCCCAGCTACTGATGCCTTAGGTTGGATGTTAGGATTCTTTTGAACTTGCTTTGGATCCTTATTTTGCCCATGAGGTCTGTTCTTCCTATTCCCACTATTGGGCCCTACTTTCTTTTTGTTTTTATTCTCAGGCCTGCTAGACAGCTTTCTATCTAGCCTATCCAGTTCATTATTAAGTGGCTCTTTTTTATTAACTACTTCTTCCAAAAGCTGTAAATCTTCCAAGCTCACTGGTTTTTTACCAGCCTTATTCATTTCCATTATTTCTACTACTCGAGTCGTAGGAATAGAAAACCAGTTGTTATCATTTTTATATCCAAACCACATCAGACGTCTAAAAATATCTGTCTTTTGTAAAAAGGCTTCACCTTTTTCTGTAAACAGCGGCTTATTCACTTTTGGAATATCCTGAAGAGCGTCTACATAAGTCTCTAGCTCATAGTTTAAACAACATTTAAGCCTTCCGCACTGTCCTGACAACTTAGCAGGGTTAAGAGAAAGGTTTTGGTAACGAGCCGCGGAAGTTGAGATTGATTTGAAATCTGTAAGCCATGTAGAACAGCATAATTCACGGCCACATGAGCCAATTCCTCCTATCCTAGAAGCCTCTTGCCTAAGACTAATTTGACGCATGTCTACACGTACCCTAAACTCCGAAGCCAAGGCCTTTATAAGTTCTCTAAAATCTATTCTATCGTCTGCAGAATAATAAAATGTGGCTTTAGAATTATCAGATTGAAACTCTACATCCGAAACTTTCATTTTCAGCTTAAAGTCGCTCATTAATTCCCGTACTCTAAACATGGTAGGCAAGTCTCTATTGATAGCTTGCTGATGTTTTTCCATGTCAGAGCCTGAGGCTACTCTTAAAAGCTTCGCCATCTTATCATTATCTGGAATTTCTTTTTTGATAAGTTGCAGCCTTACCAGCTCCCCTTGCAAAGATACCGTACCGATATGATACCCATTCTGCATTTGACAGACTACGAAATCACCTGTATGTAGATCTAACTTCTTTGAGTTTCTATAGTAGTCTTTCCTGCCTCCTTTAAATTTAACTTCCACCACGTTATAACGCATGGTGCTTGGCAAAGCCATGTCTGAAAGCCAATCAAAAGTATTTAGTTTAGTACAGCCGCCACTACTACATCCTCCGCTACTACAGCCTGCTGTTTTATTATCTGTCTTCTCGGAGTCTGCAGGAGCTTTTATACTACCGCAGCTGCCAGAAGAGCACTGTCCACATCCCATAAATATATATTCAAAGGCTCTAAAGCCCGTTAAGTAAAATCTCTGCCTCTCCTATCTATCACCTTCACCATCACTTTGCAGAGTAAAGTCTTGAAATTAAGCATTTCCAGACTAAATACGATTTATCAAAAATAATCTAATTATTGTTCAATGACAGCAAGTCCTGTCCAATATCTTTGCGGTAATACTTTCCTCTATATTTCACTCTTCGTGCCATACTTTGAGATTTTCTAACCGCGGCGGCCATTGTTTTTGCTAGACCAGTAAAGGCCATTATCCTTCCGCCGTTAGTTAATACCACCCCTTCCTCATCCTTAGTACCTGCATGAAAGACTAGTTTATCGGCAGTCTCCTCGGGCACATCCATTTTATAACCTTTCTGGTAGGCTTCTGGATATCCGCCTGCTACGACTACGGAAGTCACAGCAGTTTTAGGGGATACTTTAAGCTTGATCTTATCTAGTTTACCTTCTGCCGCAGCTTTAAACAACCTAAGGACATCAGTCTGGATTCTTGGGAAAACCACTTGCGTTTCAGGATCACCCATTCTCACATTATATTCTATTACCCAAGGTTCTCCACCGTCATTCATCAGGCCAATAAAAATAAAACCTACGAAATCTATGTCGTCTTTTTGCAGGCCGGCAAGGGTGGGCTTTACAACTTTTTTTTCTACTTTTTGCATAAAAGCTTCATCCGCAAAAGGAACGGGAGATACCGCTCCCATGCCTCCGGTGTTGAGTCCAGTGTCTCCCTCACCTATCCTCTTATAATCTTTAGCCTCTGGCAAAATCATATAATTCTTACCATCGGTCAATACAAAAACAGATAATTCAATGCCCTTCAAATATTGCTCAATCACTACTTTTGAACTGGCATCACCAAATTTAGCCTCTAGGAGCATTTCATTCAAAGTACTCTTAGCCTCTTCTCTATTCTCTGTTATGATAACACCCTTACCAGCCGCCA
>JBNMFK010000083.1:0-13331 GCA_051269965.1 Algoriphagus sp.
CAAATTTACAGGAGTTTTGTAGAAACATTTTGGTCTCTATTAATGACTTTTATCATCCTTTACGGCATCATTGGCGGAATTTTCACCCCAACAGAAGCATCTATCATAGCCGTGATTTATGCATTTATCATTGGGCAATTCGTTTATAAAAAACTCTCCTTCAGAAAGGTTCAAGTTGTCATTCTTGATTCTATGAAAACCTCTGCTTCCTTAATGGTGCTTGTGGGTTTCGCTAATCTTTTTGGATGGATATTAATTACGGAGCGTTTGCCTCAACTTGTTTCAAGTGAAATCTTAGGGTTTACTACAAATAAATATTTAGTGCTCCTCTTGATTAACCTTCTGCTGATTTTCGTGGGGACTTTCATGGAGACCATAGCAGCACTCCTTATCCTTTTCCCTATTTTACTAAAAGTAGCTGTTACCGTAGGTGTAGATCCCATTCACTTTTCAGTCATTGCTGTTTTAAATCTTATTATAGGATTAACTACGCCACCCGTAGGCGTGTGTCTTTTTGTGGCTTCCAGTATTGGTAAAACCTCTATTGCCAAAGTAAGCAAAGCTAGTTTGCCATTTTTAGCTGTAAGTCTTATAGTTTTGGCTTTGGTGACCTTAATTCCTCCGATTTCACTGTTTTTGCCGGGCTTATTTGTAGAGTAAGGTTTAAGAATTTGGCAACTCCATCAGTGTCATTTAATTATGACATTAGTAATCCGACAGATTGATTAGAGTCATATATCATTTTCCAGTATCGAATTAATATTTTAAAAGCATTCTCGTTTCTATAAGGTCTATTTTGGTATTGTACCACTTATTCATCGTCCGTATTGTTTCATTTGAAGTAATACCATTACCAAAAGCGGGGGGATAGACCCCGTCAGAGGAAAATAAATTGCCCTTTCCGTAATCAGGGCTTACTCTTATCCCGTCATGTGTGACAAAAAAATCACCTAAAACTTTTTTATATAGCCTTTTGATATCCACAATGGAGGATCCTATTTTATTGGCATATTCTTCCATATTTCGGTTATGGTATTGAATAATGCGTTTCAGATCTTTTCTTAGGAAAATACTAACTTGCCAAATTTCTTTTACAACAATATTTATTTTTCGGCTTGCTAAAGAGTCATTTGCACTGGTGGTGGTTATTAGATACTCGCCACCTGTAAACCGTTTCATTGAGATACTGAATGAAGGCTTCAATTATATTTTCTGTGAATAAAAGAAAGGCAAATCTTTGATTTGATTCATTACCTCTAGCTCAGTAATATCTGGGTATTAAGAACACAACCATTCAACCCTTTTTCCTTTAAATCCATCAGTAAAGCTAAGACAGAAGGAATACTTGGAGAGTGTATCCCGAGACCTCCACTAACGCTGGCATTTCCATTCGCGAAATCTAAGAAATTCGAAATAAATTTTACAGTTAAAAAATCTCCATCAACACTCTAATATTTTTGTTCAAAAGGAGTACAGCCTACATAGCCCAAAGAATTTTCACTCAAACCCCAACCCTAAGGTCTATGAACGACTCAGTAATACCACTTCTAGCCGTTAAATGAAGGCTACATGCATCTGCACGTACAACTCCATGGTTATTATAGCTCTCAAATTTTCTATCCAGGATTTTATTATTTAAATCTTCACAAATCACAATTAATCCTACTTCTAGCAAATTTTTGAACAGGCCCTCCTGTCCAGTTAACCTTTATCTTTTCATTTCTACCAAAGCCATTGTAATCGCTCTCTTCAAAAAGAGGCTAGGAAAAATTCTTAATACCAAAGTGATTTGCTAAGTCTGCAGGAAAAGTAGTTTTAATACCTTCATTAAAATAACCTCCATCACGAACCCCTAGTGTAAAAGATACTTCCAAGAGCCACACATTCAAGCTCATTATAGGAATTATAGCTATTCTTGAGTTTTTTTAGGGCTCATATTTCTGAGGCACTAATGTTGGATTCTGGAAGGTTTATTTTTTACTTATAACTATTTTAGTTTCGTTAAAAATCCTAGTGCTATAGACGTTATAAAAGGAGCCAATTTTTTCTAGTAACTAAGTGGGGAAACATCAGTCTTTAAGATATCTCCAACTCTTATAGAATACTTTAATATGGGCATTTCGAGTTTCAAATTTGGCGTATGGCAACTTAGTAAGCTTGCTAAAGCAAAGGCAGTCGTTCGTACTGCCACTGTTATTTTGTTTTCCATTATGACCGATTTAGTGAAATCACAGTAGTTTTGATCATCTTCTAATTTGAGATAAATTTAAAGAGTCTTAAGTAAAGAAATCTATCGCAGAGGACAGAATTTAGATTTAGAACGAGTTAAATTCTTAAGCGGTAAAGCATGACCCGTCTTTGGAAGGAATTATCTACAACTCCACCAGAACCTCATTCTTCCTATTCAGTAATTCAAATGGAGCGTTGTAACCAAAAAAGTAGAACTTATTGGTAAAAGCAATACCCTCTTTTTCTAAGGCAACTTTAAGTGCGACTTTATACTTTTCTATTTTCTCATCATTGGCCCAGCCACCAAATGAAATAGCCGCCATTCTTCTGGCGGGTGCTTCATAAAAAGCTATCTTTTCTTGATTGGGTTTTGGTAACGTTTCTTTGTTAAACTTTTTAGGCACCATAAACATCATGGTCATGGAATCCTCTAAAGACATACTTACTGGAGAAGTCATGGCTATTTTCTCCTTGGTTTCATTTCCTCCAAAGATGTAGCCTGCTAGCATAGAAAATCCCTGGCTAGAGCCTTTTTTGTAATCCTTAGTCTGAAGTTTCACAGAAGTGAATAACGTTGCTTCATAATCTCTCACTTCAAACGTATCATATTTCTTTACGACATTAAAAGGATATTTCTCAATGCCTTTTTGACCTCTTAATGCAACTATCTGGCTAATAAAAAATACTAGACCAATTATTCCAATAACTATTAAAATCGTTTTCATTAGATTCTATTTATCTACTTCTTCTAATTCAAAATGAAAGGGTAGAAATTCATAAACATCTTTTGCTTTATGAACTAACTCTGAGCCATCCCAAAGCCAAATCTCTATCGCGGCCTTCTGTCTACTTCTAATGTCTGCAATCACCTGTAAGCAAGCCGCACAGGGTACTAATGGCGTAGGCACTTTATATTTTTCAGAACGTGCGAAAACCGCCATTCGTTTCACTTTATTCTCTAACTTTTTAGAACACTGAAACAAGGCCACTCGCTCTGCACATAAGCCAGAAGGAAAGGACGAGTTTTCTTGATTAGAACCATGCACCATTTCCCCATCTTCCAGGGAAATCACACAACCTACATAGAACTCAGAATATGGGGCATAGGCCTCCTCTGTGGCAATTTTAGCCTCTTTCAAAAACGCTTGATCCAACTCTGAAAGTTGAGAAAATGTATATTCCTGTAACTCTACTGTTTTTTTCATATGTAATATTAATCTAAATTACTTATTCTAACCACGGATGTGTATCGTCCAAATACCTTTATGGGCACTACCTTATCTTTCAGCCGAACATTGATTATTTCTTGTTTAAGTGGGTCATTCCAGGCATCGTAAACTAACACCAAAGCTTCTGATTTAGCTTCATTGTATTTCATGGCCACCAGCTGACTTTTTTCATACAAGCCAAAAGCTGGCATAATTTGACTCCCAAGTTTATACTTTTCCCCTTCCCTAGCAGAACTCACAAAAGTCCAAGCACTTTTGGCCTCGACTATATCTTTGTTCATACTCACCGACCACTTCCCTCCTTCCCATCTGTCAATATTTCTATAGTTCTGCACTGCATATTGACCGTTAAATCTCGGATGAAAACTTGTACCTACTTGGCGTCCCTTTTTGTCGGTAACGGCACCATTGGATCCTAAAAACTCATTCTCGTCCATTCTATGATAAGGTTCAGACCATAATTCACCGCCATCACAGAATGCAAAAGCCCAAACTGCAGCATTGTGCATGGCAGAAGGAAATACCATCGGTTTGATTTCTAAAGAGAGGTCTTGGTCTTTACTATTCTTGAACCATTTATCTCCCAGTTCAAAACCATTGACAAACTCTTGATTATGCCACCACATCAAAATACTCTTCTTTTCTGGTTGAAACTTCTTATTCATGATATGCTGCAAAAGCATATGATGCACATATCCATAATTAGTAGGGAAGTTAAGATACCCTCCTACATAATTAAAGTCGCCCTCCTCTAACATAAAATCATTTAATCTAAAAGGGCTTTTAGAACCCAAACTCCCTAACCAATCTTGCAAGCTTCCTTTAAAGTTAATGTCATCATTAAGTTGGTATTTGTAGTTATTACCTTCCATACTCACCCTATTGAGCTCCATAAGGCCTTTTGGCCAAAAAGAAATACCCCGCCCGGGATAAGCGATACGCCACTTATTTAGACAATTAGCTAACTTCTGAACACCGGGACCCGAAGGCGATCTTAGTGCTTCCCAATTCAGAACTAAATGACCTACATCCTGATAATGGTCAATAATATATTTGTCAAAATTTCTTTGAAGCACACGCTCATCTACACTTGCCAGCCATTTATCTACTTCCTCCTGGCCTGTAGAATAAGCCGGAGGTGCACCACTATCATAAAGCCACTGGTCATAATCATAAACCACCCGCTTATTTCCAGGACCCGTGTAGTTTCCTGTAAGCGTGTACCCCTTTCTAGCTCCTAAATTCTGAGTGTCGTCAAAAATCATGAAACTAGTCAAACCAATTTTATTCGCGGGCAATTCATAATCTGGGAAGTATTTATAATACTGTGGTATATGACTGTCAATATCCGCAGGAAAATCATCTGGCATAAAGAAGTATTCTTGATTTTCGTCTTTCCAATGATTCCTATTCCTCCCAGGGATGTGTACATAATGTTGCATAAATGGCCCACCATTCCATGGCGGAATTCGTTTCATTTGATGCACCAACGGAGCAAAATCGAAACCACGCATATCATCTACATCAACATCATCTAAAGCATTTTTCCGGACATCCAAAAAATGTTCTGTACTCCAGAAAACAACTTTATCATGGTTTAGCCCATCACCCCAAGTCCCCTTCCATTCCAAATCTTTTAAGTGTAGTCTGCCATTCAAATCTTCATTGAAGGCTAATTTAGAGGCAGTTTTCAATTCTCCATTGTCTAAATATTGCTCCCCAAATTTAACGGCCTCTTGATTTGTATACACGATTTCATTACCAACACGTAAGCCATTTGGGACGTCTTCCCTAGTTTCAAGTTTAGTATTTATAGAAGACGTAGATTTCTGATCTACGCAGGCATCCACTAGGATTAAATAGAGAGGTAGACTAAAGAGATATAATTTCATTTATGCTAATCTTATAATTCAAAAAACGAATGCTATAAGAACCTTGACGTAGCCTTTCTTAGTTTTGTAAAAATAAGGCATTAAAATGGAAGCAAATCATCAAATACCAGTTTTAGGCATGACCTGTGCAGCCTGTGTCAGTAGCGTTGAACGTGCTCTTGAAAAAGTAAACGGTGTTACTGACGTTTCGGTTAATCTAGCAACTGAGAAAGTCACCTTGAGTTTTGACTCGGAGAATACTCCATTGACAAGCATTCAGAAAATTGTTCAAGATGCAGGATATGATCTCATTATAGAAGCTGAAAACGCAGATAAAAAGGCCTCCGAAATCAAAATAGATAGACTCAAGAAAACCAGACAGAACTTGATTTTTGCTGGTATCTGTGCCTTACCGCTATTTGTGATAGGTATGTCTGGCCTAGATTGGCCTTACGCCATGCTTCTTTTAGCCAGTAGTATTCTTTTTGTATTTGGAAAATCTTTTTTCATAAACGCATGGAAACAGGCAAAGATAGGATCCGCAAATATGGACACTTTAGTAGCTTTGAGCACTGGAACGGCCTACCTATTTAGTATTTTCACCCTTATTTATCCTTCCTTTTTCCTATCCAAAGGCATAGCACCTCATGTATATTTTGAGGCAGCTGGGGTCGTTATATTTTTTGTACTACTGGGTAAATGGTTAGAGGAAAGAGCTAAAAGCGGCACCTCAGAAGCTATCAAAAAACTAATAGGCTTACAAGCAAAGACCGTCTGTGTCATTCGGAATGGTGAAGAGCTTGAACTGCCTACCTCCGAAGTAATCCTCGGAGATTTAGTTTTGGTGAAGCCAGGCCAAAAAATACCTGTGGATGGCAAAGTAAAGAGAGGCGAATCTTATGTGGATGAAAGTACATTAAACGGTGAGCCATTGCCTACTTTAAAAGAAAAGAAGAGTAAGGTCTATGCGGGTACATTAAACCAAGAAGGTAGCCTCCGAATTATAGCTGAAAAAATAGGAAAAAATACTTACCTTTCTCAGATAGTGAGCTTGGTAGAACATGCACAAGGAAGCAAGGCACACATCCAAAAACTAGTGGATAAGGTGGCCGCTGTTTTTGTGCCTGTTATTATTGTACTTTCTGTCTTAACTTTCATTGTCTGGATGATTTTGGGTGGGGAAAACAAGTTAGCACTAGGTCTTGTTTCGGCTCTTTCTGTTTTAGTTATAGCTTGTCCCTGTGCCTTAGGACTGGCTACACCTACCGCCATTATGGTGGGAATGGGCAAAGGAGCCGAGTCTGGCATTTTAATCAGAGACGCCGTTAGTTTAGAATTGGCTCAAAAGATAGACACCGTAGTTTTGGACAAAACAGGAACCATTACACAAGGCTCACCAAAGGTAGTTTCTGCTGAATTCTATAAAGACGGCGGCTTTTTAAAGTCAATAACTAAGAGTCTAGAAAAGTCATCTGAACACCCATTGGCTAAGGCTATAGTCACTTATTTAAACGACAGCGAACTTGTAGAGCTAGAATATTTTAAATCTGTGACCGGTAAGGGTGTTGAATCCACTTACCAAGGAAAACAGTATTATTTAGGGAGTGAGAATTATGCTAAAGAAAAATGCTTTGAAAACTTCATTTCAAACAGTCAGAATGGCACTCAAGTTCTTCTCTTTGATGAGAGTCATATTTTGGCAAAAATTACCCTAGAGGATAGCGTTAAAAAAAACGCTAAAGAAGTCATTTCACGTTTACAGGAAGACGGCTTAGAAGTAATTATATTATCAGGAGATAATGAAAACGCCACCGCAGCAATAGCTAAAGAAGTAGGCATTAGCCAATTTAAAGGGAGCTGTTTACCAAGTGATAAAAGCGATTATATTATGTACCTCCAAAGCCAAGGTAAAACAGTAGCGATGGTTGGTGATGGTATAAATGATAGCATTTCCTTAGCTCAGGCAGATGTTAGCATTGCTATGGGTTCTGGATCAGATATTGCCCTAGATGTAGCTCAAATGACGCTTGCATCTAGCGACTTAACAAAGATATCCGAGGCTATTAGGTTATCTAAGAAAACGATGCAAACACTTAAGCAAAACCTCTTTTGGGCTTTTATTTATAATATTATAGGAATTCCTATCGCTGCTGGATTGTTATACCCCATAAACGGATTCATGATAAATCCAATGATTGCTGGTGCGGCGATGGCCTTTAGTTCTGTGAGTGTGGTGCTTAACAGCCTTAGGTTGAAATATTTAAAAATTAATTAACATTATGTTTAAGAGATGACCCAAATACAATTTAAAACCAACATTAACTGCGGGAATTGCATTAAAACTGTAACACCTATCCTCAACGGGATGGATGAAGTGGATGAATGGCAAGTCGCATTAGAAAGTGTGGATAAAATACTCACGGTAGACGGAGAACATTTCACTGCTGAAGAAGTGATTTCTAAACTTAATGAAGTTGGTTTTAAGGCTACGCAGCTTTAGTCTTTACCACTCTCTCTGTGTTTAGAATTCCTAGATTAAACTTGTTTTCAAATGTATCCGAAACCTATTTCTTTGCCTGTTAGATATAAATCTTCTTACAGACAAAGAAATCTAGTCTATGTGTGGACTGGCTGTTTTTTGACAGCAGTCAGGAAGTCTATCATGGGCTTTCCCATCGGCTACAACATCATCTGCATCATAACCGATTTTAGAGATCGCTCTCTTAATATCCTCAGCAGAAGTTTTCTTAGGATTAAACGCCACCGTGATTACTTTATCATCTAAGTTTAGCTCCGCTTTATCTATCCCTTTCGTAAGACTCAAATCACGCTCAATTCTTTTCTTACACATTTTGCAAATGGCCGAAGTTTTAATTTTAACTACATTATCTTCCTTAGCAAAATTTTGAGCATTGGCTCCATAACTCAGGGCAAAAAACAGCCCTAACAGGGTTAAAATATTTTTCATATCTAAATTTAAGTTTTCTATCTGTATTAAAGTCCTAACAATCTGTTAATCAAATTTACTCTTCTAGAGAAGCTACCTCTTCCAAGTCCATATTACAGACAGGACATGATCCTTCTTCGTGATAGGTTTTATCTGCTTCGCAAGTCATAGGGCAAGCATAATGAGCGTGAACTTCTTGACTTTGATCACAGGCTGCAAGTGCTCCTAGAAACATTAAACCCAAAACTAATTTTATCTTTTTCATCCTATATTTTTATATATCATAACGAACTATATGTGATCTAAGGCATTTCTTGTGCCAACATTTCGGTATTGACTCGGCGTAATGCCTGTATATTTTTTAAATTGATTTGACAAATGAGCTACACTGCTATAATGGAGCTTATCTGCTATTTCACTTATTGACAACTCTTTATAACTAATTAATTCTTTTATCCTTTCTACTTTCTGAGCAATGACGTATTGTTCTATCGTTTTACCTTCTCCCGTCGAAAACAAAGCACTTAATGCCTTATAATCTTTACCTACTTTGGTCTCAATAAAGGCTGAAACAGTGTACTTTTTGAGAGAATTTTCCTGCTGATGCACCAAGATAGTAATGGCGTTTTTGATTCTCTCTATGTATTGACTATTCTTATCCTCCAAAAGTTCAAAACCTAAATCTCCCAACGATTTTGAAAGATTACTTTGACTTACATCCGTCAACGGCTCTTTAAGAGTTGCACAGCCTAAAAGTACCTTTTCAAAAGCAATATTTGAGCTAATTAACAACTGCTCCACACTACTTATACATCTATCGCAAACCATGTTTTTTATAATGATATCCATACTTTATCTTAATCTATATCTAGCTCCCAGATAAATAGTCCTGCCTACTATTGGCCCCCAAATTTGTCCTGCATCAAAGGTTTCATCATTAGGATTACCAGCAGAGATAATAGGGCTTGGCTGTTTATAGTTAAGGAAATTTTCAGCACCTATATAATACTCCCAATCCACGAAATTTCTGCTTATTTGACTATTCAAAGTCAAAAATGCAGGAGAGTACTCATTCCCATCGAAACCAGGAAGTCGCTGTTTCCCTTTGTATTGTACCGTTGCATCTACTTTCCATTTGTCATAAGGTTCGGCATAAGAAATATTTAGTAAAGCAATAGATTTAGGCACAAACTGCTTTTCTTGCAATGTTTTCTGTCCTTCTTGGTCAAAAGTTTGTTTCACATTTTGCCAGCGATATGCCATTTTTATCTCCCATCTATCACTTGGCACTAGAAGTAGCTCAGCCTGTGCACTGGTAGAAAAAGACCTATCTCTGGAACCGTAAATACGATGTATACCTAGGCTTTCCATATCCATAATAACCTGCTGCGCAAACTCTGTATGATAAACGTCTAAAGTCAAGACATTTTTACCAAAATTCTTCATCAAACTAGTACCATAGTTCCATGAAATTTCTGGTTCCACTACCTCAAAAGGAATCACTTGTCTGTTACTCACTAAGTTTCCGTAATACTCCGAAAGTGGCGTAGGAACTCTAAAGCCTCTACCGATAGAAAGTCTCCAAATACTATTCTCTCCAATATTCTTTTTAAAATGAGCTCTAGGAGTTATTTGAGTACCAAAAAGATTATGCTCATCCAGTCTTAAACCTAGAACTAAGATAGTTTTATCGAGCCTATTATAGGCATACTCAAGAAATGCACCTGGAACCAGTTCCTCTCTTTTTAATATCAGAGGAGAAGTAAAGTTATCAAAGGCTTCATCATAATTATCCGCCAGAAAACTCAGCCCCGTTTTATAGGTATGATTCGTATTCCCGAGAATGTCTTGATAGATTAGATTAGCACTAAAGCTATTTTCTTCCGCATTGTAGGTGTTATTTCCGATTAAGGATTTTGAGTCTAGAAGGGACGCGTTAAGAATCAAGCCTAAGCCTCTGTAAGGGGTTTGGGGGAAAAGAATGGCTGTTTTTGCAAACAGCGTTAGTTTCTCTGTATCATTTGTGAATAAGTAGGGGCTTGAAATTTGCTCTAGCTGTCCACCGTCTCTGTTTTCCTGAAGATAATTCACACCAAACTGACTCATCAGTCGATCGCCACTGTACTTCCATCTATTAAGTACGTTTATCTGATGATAGCCAGGTAAATCTTTAAACCCATCCTGGTTTCGATCAATTGAGGTTTTCAAGAAAGACCCATGAGTTAATAGACCCGTTGACCATCTATTACTCAGTTTTTTATTTACGTTAAAATTAACCTCTCCCCTACCTAATTCGTTGGTATAAAAATTAAGATAAACCTTTGGACCCAGATCTGGCTTTTGCAGCTCCACATTTATGGCTCCAATCATAGACTCATAACCATTGACAACAGACGCCACTCCCTTTGCCACATCTATCGATTGAATCCAAGTACCTGGAACATGATTTAAACCGAAAGGAATAGATAATCCTCTAATACTTGGCATATTTTCTACATTAGTCTGAATATACTTCCCAGAGAGGCCCAGCATCTGTAGTTGTTTTGACCCCGTAACTGCATCCGAAAGGCTAACAGAAACAGAGGCATTGGTTTCAAAACTTTCAGAAAGATTACAACAGGCCGCTTTTGCTAACTCCTTTGACGTGATAATCTGAGTTTGAATAGGAGCAATATTATCAAATGCTGTAGAACTACTTTTCACTTTAACTTCATCTAGAAGTGTATTATCCGCTTCCAAATAAACGGTTAAGGGGCCTTCACCTTGTACCAAGACGCTGTCCGTTTTATATCCTAAATAAGAAATGACTAATTGATAATGATGTGCTTCCTTGAAAACTTCAAAGGCTCCATTCTCATCTGTAAAGACGGCATTTGTCGGTCCAGAGGACCATTGAACTATGGCACCAGTGAGTGCCAAATCTTCGGCCACAGTTTTCTCTAAAACCGTACCTTTTATTATTTGACCAGAAGTCAAATAAGCAGAAAAAAGAAGAAAAAATATATATAGGATCTTATTCATAAAAACTTATTAAACAATTGAAAAACAAATGATTAACAAGATTTTCTATAAACGAAAGTTTTGATTTTTTAGGCGTAATTGCCTCGCCGAAATAACAGGAGGGAGTAGACTTTCAAAGCCCATTGAGACAAGAACCATAGGTTCCATTCCTCGATTGTCAACGATGAAAAAGTCCCCAAGAGTCAGGAAAAAATTTGGAATATCTACATTCTCAAAACCAATACTTGTCTCTATTGAAAGGTGCTTATGCTCTGATTTTTCTTCGCAGCAGGATTCCTGATAGAAGTATGTCCCTTCGTCTTCATTACGCTCTGAGACGAGTTCCATTGAACAAAATTCTTTCTCTGACAAGCTACTTGAAACAATGCCCATCGCATGGCAAGTATGCTCAAAAACCATAAATCCTGCAGCACTAAAAATAATATTTAGTGACATAAAGACGGCCATCATTTTTAGGACCCTTGATTTCATACTACAAAGCTAGTAAATTATTAAGCAGCATTGTTTACATCCTAAGCAGTATCCTTTACAATATTTACTCTGTCTTTGAATAATTTTACGCTTGAAACACAAATTGTTTGAAAGAAAATAAATGAATGACACTTTATTTGGAAATAAAAATACTGAACTTATCGTTTTTAAAGCGTTCCGCCATATTGTATAGAATGATTCCAAAGCTTTTCCTGTCTTTTTTAATCATCCTGATTTTCCAAACTGCTAATGCTCAGTTCATGAGTGAAGGTTTTGATCAATTGGGAATTGTGAGAAAAAAACCTGTCTCTTTCTCCTACCAGCCTTTTATACTTTTAAAAGTAACTCCGACTGCTGTTTTAGGAAGAGATAATGTGCTGCAATACGGCGTGGAATTAGCACCTCCTTTTGGAAAGTTCAGCTTCGGCTTTGATTATGGAAAAGGGAAATCTACTTGGAGTTTTGATAAAGGACAAAAGCTCTATCATCCAGACCAAGAAACTAAAATAATTCGTGCCGAGGTAAGAGGTTATTTCTCGGACTGGTATCCTTTTTACGCTTTGGACAAGAAACCCTTTGGAAGGTATTATGCCTTGGAATATGTACAGAAAAGTCTGACCTATTCTGAAAGGCCGACTATAGATTTATACGCAGATACTAAAGTACCAGGTACAGGCCCTTATAATATAACTTATCTGGAGAGGGCAATTCATGTTAAATTTGGGAACCATTTTATCGTAGCTAGATGGTTTTTCATTGATGCATTTGCAGGAATTGGTGTGGGAATGTATGATAGCAAACAGTCCACTTTAGACATAGAGCAAGTTGAAAATCCCTTTACTTTTCGTAATCCACCTAGAGATTTCACTTCTAACGGACTTTTTCTTAGTAAAACCGCAGGTGTAAGATTTGTCGTACCTATTTAAACAATGATGATGAGAAAGCTTCAAAACATATTTGATAGATTCTTTACACGGGCTAACTTAATGAGTTTATTCATAATTAGCCTGCTCTCTTCTTGCTGGGCACCAAGATGCCCAATGGAGACCTGCAGGTCTAAATATGAGCATAACCACAGTGATCAAGTCGCAGGAGTTTTTTCTCCAAGATATGGAGTTCCTTTTAGGATGCATTTTTTATGGGATATTGATAAAGGTGAGTCTAATCCAAGCACTGAATTTGAGCCTGGAACAGACAAAAAGAAAAAAAAGGCAAAAAAAAGATATCCTTGGGAAAGGTGGTAGACTCGGAGTTCAACTTAGCCACTTTATTCATATTGTTAAAATAAAAACGATAATCCGTTTTCTAAAAATTGGGCATATTACAATTTTACTTCAAATTAATTGAATCTTTTTTTCTGAATTAGAACATGAATACATCAATAGACTACGTTTCTCTTTTAAAGAAATCACCCTAATTCTTTTTATTTGAGCAACTACCCACTTTAATTTTAAATTGACTTGATAACTTTTTAATCTCTCTTCTAGGTTTTCCTTTTTTACTTGGTTGATTGCAATCATCTTTACCTCTAAAACCTACAACTTCAATTATAATATAATTTTT
>JBNMFK010000084.1:0-13270 GCA_051269965.1 Algoriphagus sp.
ACGGCGGAATTGAAAATGAAAAAAGTGGGAAATTTTAAGAACCTAAACAAAATGAAACATCAAATAAAAATGCACATTGAAAAACTTAAGGAAGCCTCTTAATTTCAACTAGCTTTTGAACTATATCAACCTTTGGAAAGTGTTTGCCTGTTAGGGACTTAAACCATTCGGTAATAGCGTTGAATAATTGCTCATTACCAGTTGTCGAAAGTGTAAAATTCCAATTGTATGGAACGTCTAACACGCAATACTATGTAGACAATAGTATATCATTTAGAGCTCATGAAATGAAAGGAGAATAATCTAGAGATATACTCCTTTGGAACCCATATACCTTTACTTCTAGAGGATATGACAAAGAAAATGCAATAGGGAATTTATTAGTAGGTCCAGATTTCATTTAGTTTAGTATAGTGGATGGAGCTATAACTGGCCCTACATTGTCTATGAACGTCAATGTGCTGGGACAAGTTTGCTAGTCCCTACCAATCAAATAGGTTCGTTTAAGACTGGAAATGTGTTGCAAGGATATTTATCAGATGATAATGGAAGTTCGATGAATCTGGTTGTGATAGGTACACCCTAATAGCAGAATGTATGTTGTTTCAAACTATTTAACTTACGATGTGACAAGTACAAAGCAATGATTCGTTAATCTCCACCGGTGGTGACCTCCTTAGGAAGTATCGTCAACTTGTCCATTACTTCCACCAATGTTAATTTGGTATCACCATTGAATGATATGTTGACCAGAGCAAAGACAGATAAGGCGACTATTTTTTACAAACTTTAAATAAAATTCCTTGAAGTTCTAATGTGCAGTTCAACGGTGGCTATCACGTGCGTTTAAAATCAGGATTTAAATCAGAGGTAGGCACTGTTTTTAGGCTAGAATATAAGATGTTTATCCTTAGGGTTTGTGCACCTCAAAGTGAATTACGATTCTTTGATGAATGAACATAATTCTCTTTTTAAAGGACTCCTGAAAAACATAAGGAGCCTATTCTATTAATTCGGTTTCTATCAACGCACCTGAGATAATTGTTTTGTGCACAGGGCATTTGGAGGCAATCTCTTTCAGTCTGCTTCTTTGTTTATCAGTCAGATTACCTACCAGCTTAAGCTTCTTTGAAATATGGTCTAGGTATCCACTATTATCCGTTTTAATAGCCATGTCGACACTGTGTTTTTTACGATGGCTCAGATAGACATAGACTTCATGCAAATCCCATTTCTTTCTTTGTGCGTAAAGCTTTAAAGTCATAACGGTGCATGCCGCTAAACTAGCGTTTAGTAACTCGTATGGTGAAGGTCCAAAATTATCTCCGCCAACAGATGCAGGCTCATCTGCGATAAGACTATGGTTTTCTGTTTGAATAGAGGTGGTGAAATTATTATTGACTAAGTCTAAATGACCTACCACTTGTTCGCCTTCGGTACCCAGTTTGGCATTTACTTTATCTGGGAAATACCTTTTTGCCCAGGAGCCTATTACATTCCCTACATATTCACTATCCATCGGTTTTATAAGGAGATGATCCGCATCGTCTAAAGAAACAAAACTCTTCGGATGAAAAGCTGCGGAGAATAAATTTCTGGCGTTTTCAATACCCACTGTTTGATCTTTAGGGGAATGTAAGATCAGAATTGGCTTTTTAAGATTTTTGACAATCTCAGGCAAATTCGTTTTGTCAAAATTCTCTACGAAGTTTTTGTCAATAGTGAAGGGTCTACCACCAATATTGACTTCTACTAGATTTTTGTTTTCAAAATCAGGATTGCCGTAAGTAAATAGCTTTTTTACGTGCTCCACATGAGATGGAGCACCAATAGTAGCTACTGCTTTTATATCTGCTAATTTGGAAGCAGCTACAAGAACGCCAGATCCTCCAAGAGAATGACCAACTAACAAGCTCGGAGCTTTATAATGAGTCTTCAAATAGGCATGAACATCTAATAAATCATCCACATTGGCGGTGAAGTGGCTCTCTGTAAAGGTTCCTTCGCTAAGGCCAAGGCCAGTGAAATCAAACCGAAGGACTCCGAATCCATGCTTAGTAAGTTCTCTGCTAATGTTTCTTACTGCACTTAAACTGCCGCTGCAAGTGAAGCAGTGTCCAAAAATAGCATATTGCTCTGGCTTTTGATTAGCAGGGAGTTCTAAAAATCCGTTGAGTGTATAGCCTTTGGAATTGACTATTTTAAGTTTTGGCATGCTGAGTGTTTTTTTGTGACTTGCCTAATTTACGAAAAACTTGAAGCTATGGACGGGTGTTTACATACGTCCAGATGAAATTACGATGAATGAATTGGCAGATACTTATTCTAGTAAGGCTCTTACGTCTTCGCTATTCCAATTTGCGGAACCTACCTTGTGTATCAAAATACTACCATTCTCATCAACGAGGAAGGTTGTCGGCAAAGTATTACCCTCTAATGCCTTTGGTCTTTGGCTGATTGACTGATAAATAGGAAAGGTATAACTATGCCTAGTTGTGAATTTTTCAACGGGACTTTTATCATCATCAGTAACAAAAAGAAAGACAGTTTCCTCTCCAAAATCATCATATAAAGCTTGCATACTAGGCATTTCAGCAATGCATGGCGGACACCAAGTTGCCCAAAAATTAATAATAACTTTCTTGCCTTTATAATCTCTGAGATTTATGGTAAAGCCTTGCATATCTCTCAATAACCAATTATAATTCTGAAGTATCTTCCTGTCATCCTTAGCCTCTATGCCTGGGCTGAAGGCCAGGAGCCTATTTATGAAAACTTTAAGAGGTGTACCTGTCTGAGGTATCAGAATCATAATAAATAAAACGACCAAAAGCATATTTCCCCAATTTTTCTTAAGCCAATTTAATACCATAGATGCTAAATAATAATTGATGTAAGATTGAGATGGAAATCGGATGATTTTTAAGGCCCATTTTATATTTCTTACTGATATAAATGAGTACGTCTTTCCAAAAAAATGTTATCATATCAGATCCTTTCCGGGCCAATTTTCTCTCGTAAGCCCACTACTTTAAAACCCACTTTTTTATACAAAGCCAAACTCACCTTGTTTTAAAGGAAAATACTCGATTGCAAAGTTCCAATACCGTCATGATCGCATGGGCTTATTGGTTCTTTAAGAAGGACCATTCCAAATCCCTTATTAGAGTCGTAAATCTATAATAATGCTAACCTCTGGCATACCTTTGTAAAGTTCTTTTTTAGAGGTGGAACTTGGGCCTGCTAATCCTATGATGCCATTTTGTGAGTGTCCAATTATTCTAAAAAAATCAAGATGAGTATGGCTCTAATCTTCCGAGAAGGGAAAGTGTATTTGGAAAGTAGCAAAGCCTACTAACTATGCCACTTTCATAAATTCCTTCCATACTCATATAATCTCCTTGGCTGATATTTCTGAGGCTTAGCAGCATCCTCCACCAGGAACACAGGAATTTTCTAGGCTTACATCAAGTGGTTTTGGGCTAGCATCTTCTGGAATTCCACAGCTTTCCAAAGCCAAGCAGTTCGTGAACTTATTGCTTAATTGGAAGTTTTTACCATCGAAGTCAAGACTATATTTACCGATGGTCTCGTTTTGGTATTCTACTTCTACCTCTAAGTCGGGTATGTCAAGTACTTTTTGAGATAAATCAATTATGCCGCTGAGTTTAGTCGGTGCTAAAGTATGATCGTGGTCTTCGGCACTCCAAAGCTGAAAATTAGCTACTGTTTCTTGACGTTGTGTGCCGCCACAGTCAATAAAATGCTTCGTAATCATACCTACCTCTGTCACATGGAAATGACGAGGAATAAACTCGCCAGTAGGAAGCTTAAATTGTAGATCTTCTATATTTTTTAGTCGCTCTTTTACTTCTGATAATTTCATAATTATTTTTTATTTTGTGCTCCGCCAGAGAACAGTATCGGGCAAAGTCAATTAATTAACCCACTAACAACAGCTTCCGTCATACTTACCAAACATTAAACTAAAGAGGTTATTGATTTCAGCCCACCTTCCGGGATGTATGCAATAACTAATAGAGACCCCCTCTATGGTTCCTTGAATAATACCAATAGCCTTCAGTTCTCTTAAGTGCTGGCTGATAGTAGCCTGAGCTAAGCCAAGTTCTTGTACTAAATCACCATTTATACAGGCATTTGTTTTGAGTAAGTGTTCTAGAATAGCTACTCTGGCAGGGTGAGCGAAGGCCTTAGCCACCTGTGCCAATTCATTCTGCTGCATCGTAAAGAGATCTGTTTTTGTTACGCCCATGAATTAGCTCTTATTATTACATTGCAATATTACGATTAATATCGAACGATAAAAGTTAATTACGATAAATTTACATTGTTCCTGAGAATTATCGGAATAATTAAAAAATTGTTTTCGTTTGCGAATTTTTGATCCTTTTCATCGTAATCTTTTATCTCCTATGACATGTTTTTTTTTCTAAAGCCTAAATACCATTAATTAGCAATAACTTGGGACGCCCTTTTCTTTATTTGTATAAGAATATTTTTTATGAGGAATGAGTTGGCTAAAATAGAAATGGTCATCATTTTCTGATTAATTATCAATGATAGAGCCATGAAAAAAATATCATATTTACTGGTAGAATAGAGAAAACGTCTTCGATATAGAAAATTATCCTACTTAGCCCGTTTGGTTTCAAAAAGACTATCAAAAAAGACTTAAAAAGATGGAGTATAGCCGTTTTAGATAAAAAGCTACGCATCTATACCAAATCATCAAAAAATGAATGATGGTTTAGATCTAGACAATCTAGGTGTTTACGAGATATAAAATGAAGCTGTCCCGGCTAAACTGACGGCCAGCGTAACAGCAACAACGGGCAGAAACGATAAGATTATTCATAAAAACTTCGGAGACAAAAGAGGGATTAATATTGCCATTGTTTTTTAGTTAGATTAGTAGACAGATGATGGCTGTATTGTCACTTTAGAAATTATAAAGTATTATGCTACTAGTGATTTGTTTCAGATGAACCTGACCACCTTAGATTTGGATGATCACGAACTCGTTTGATAGCCAATGATTGGCCTTCTAGAATGGACGGATAGCTGGAGTCTAAACTATACAGAGCGACGGTAGGCGAGGTATTGATCTATTGGATTGATAGAATCCAAGAATACTAACAGAAAGCATGGTTGGAAATCTTGCTATTATCGTCATGGGAGATTTTATATGATAGCTCATATGACAGGTCAATCACCAAATATTTACAGGCTAGGGGTAATCTATAGAGGATGAAAAATACTAGAAACTATATACTCTTTAATCTCATGTATTTTGTTGTCTAATCTGGATACGGTACTCACGTTTATGGTAGTGAGTAGTCTATTTTAGATCAGTTTATTGTTTCCCAATCTCTTATTGTGACTGTTACAAACTATTCTTTTCAATCAGAAAAGACTTCTCTTGTGTATTATTATGAACGCTTAAAAAGAGCTTATAATAGGTCTATTCGCTACACTAGGCTTGGTAGAACACGTATTTTTGATGAAGATGGCTTTAGCGATCATTTGTCCACAGGACTTCTTTTCACAGAGCGAATATAATTTGATTTAGGTTTTAAAATGTTGACATTAGGGTACCCAACCCTATTTAATGAAACGTAAAACATTTATAAAAACTACTTCTGCTGCATTAGTCGGTGGTATATTGAGTCCACTTATGTCATGTACTCCAGAGGAGAAAATTGTCAGAGAAAACTGGGCGAAAAATTATCAATACAAAGCCAGAAACTTATATGAGCCTCAGACGGTAGCTGAGATTCAAGAATTGGTTAAAAAGCTAGAAAGCCATAAGCCATTAGGCTCTTGTCATTGTTTCAATAACATAGCGGACACTGAGGATAATCAGGTCTCTACAAAAAAATTAAATAAGTTTTTAAAGCTAGATGAAGTTAACAAAACAGTGGTGGTTGAGTCTGGAATTCGCTACGGCGATTTTGCTGAGGAATTACATCAAAGGGGTTATGCTCTTCATAATTTAGCATCTCTTCCTCATATTTCGGTGGCTGGTGCCATGGCCACGGCAACCCACGGTTCAGGAGTAAGTAATGGTAATTTAGCTTCCAGCGTACTTGCTTTTGAAATGATAACGGTTGAAGGCGAACTGTTGAACTTTAGTCGTGAAAAAGACGGAGATAAATTCAACGGTATGGTGGTTAACTTGGGAGCTTTGGGACTTTTAACGAAAGTAACTTTAGCTGTGGAAGAAACTTTTGAGGTACGCCAAGATATCTTTCAAAATTTATCTTTGGGAGAGTTAAAAGATAATTTTGACGAAATCATGTCATCAGGCTATAGTGTGAGTTTATTTACAGATTGGCAGGATGAAATTATCAGTCAGGTATGGATAAAATCAAAAGTAGATGACTCTTTTCAAGAATTTGAATCCACCTATTTTGGTGCTAGGGCTGCAACCAGGAATTTGCATCCTATCACGGCCATACCGGCAGAAAACTGTACCGCCCAAATGGGTGTCTCTGGACCTTGGTATGATAGGCTGCCTCATTTCAAGATGGGTTTTACCCCAAGTAGTGGCGAAGAATTACAATCGGAGTTCTTTGTGTCAAGGGAAAACGCCATAGAGGCTTATATGGCTGTAGAAGACATGAAAGAGGAAATAGCCCCTTTGCTATTTATTTCAGAAATCAGGACTATTAAGGCGGATGATTTATGGTTGAGTACGGCCTATCAAAGAGAGTCGGTAGCCTTTCATTTTACTTGGAAACAAATGGATAAAGAGGTGCGGACCCTACTACCAAAAATAGAGGCGGCCCTAGCACCATTTGGAGTGCGATGTCATTGGGGTAAAGTGTTCACTTTAAGTAAACTAGATTTACATGCCAGATATAAACGAATGGATGACTTTTTAGGTCTGGTTAAGGAGTTTGATCCAAAAGGGAAATTGAGAAACGCATATTTAGATTTGAATATCTACAAGTCCTGATTTAAGTTTTTGTTTCAGGCTTTTCACTTATCTTGCCGTCCCTTTTCAACAATAAACGCAGGTCATCTTTTATGGAATTTATAAAAAACCAAAAGAAAGTCATCAGAGCATGGTGCATGTACGACTGGTCTAACTCCGTCCATAATTTGGTGATTACTTCAGTTATTTTTCCCATCTATTTTCATGCAAACGCGGTCAACCCAGAGGGTGGAGATATGATAAACTTTTTGGGCTTTACCATTAATAATGATGCCTTGTACTCATACACCATTTCTACAGCCACTTTGTTACTTGTTTTTTTGAGTCCCATTCTGACTGGGATTGCGGATTATAGCGGGCGGCGGAAATTCTTTATGAAGTTTTTTTGCTATTTGGGGGCAGCTAGTTGTGCTTATTTCTACTTTTTTACTAAGGACAATATAACACTAGCAGTCATTGCTTTTGGACTATCTATGGTAGGCTGGGGAGGTTCTGTGGTCTTTTATAATTCTTTTTTACCAGATATAGTGACAGAAGATAGGTATGATAAAGTTTCTGCCAATGGTTTTGCATATGGCTATGTGGGTAGTGTCATTCTTTTGCTTTTTAACCTACTCATGATCATGAAACCAGATTTATTTAGCCTTACTCAAGCTGATTCTGAATCTGGCTTTACTTCGCGAATCGCCTTCATTACTGTAGGTATTTGGTGGGCACTTTTTGCTCAGATTCCTTTTTATTATTTACCTAAAGATAAGAGTCTGAAGTTTAAGGCAGAGTGGATAGGGAAGGGCTATCAGGAAATAAAAAAGGTATACAAAGAAATGCAGACAAAGCCCTTGTTAAAACGTTTTTTGTCGGCTCTTTTTGTATATGATATGGGCGTAATGACTATCATATATGTAGCAGCTTTATTTGCAGATAAAGAATTAAATATTCCTACGAATGGGTTGATATTGTGTATTTTGTTAATACAATTGGTAGCTATACCAGGGTCATATTTGGCTTCTTGGCTGTCTAAGAAATACGGAAACACCATTGCTCTTAGAATTATTATTGCCATCTGGTCTTTGACTCCTTTAGCGGCTTATTTCACTACGACTGCCGAGCAGTTTTATGTGATAGCCTCTGTGGTAGGTTTAGTTATGGGTGGCGTGCAGTCATTGTCTCGTTCTACGTACGCGAAACTTATCCCAGATAATACCAAAGACGTAGCTTCTTATTTTAGTTTTTATGATGTCGTGGAGCGTTCAGCTACCGCCATAGGAACTTTCTTGTTTGGCTTTATTATTCAGCAGACTGGAGAAATGCGAAACTCCGTATTAATGATTCTCGTGCTGTTTATATTAGGCTTTATATTACTACTTAGAATTCCTTCAAAGCAAGAATATACAGACAAATAAATTAAATTTTAAGTAACTGCAGGAAGAGCAATTAAAGTTCAATCAACAGTCTTAGCGGAACCGGCCACTAGTCTGTTAATTTCTGCTAGTTCTGTAGATGTCAAATCTCGCCATTTCCCTATAGGTAAGTCTAGGTTAACATTCATTATTCTCGTTCTTTTGAGTTTTGTTACTCTGTAGTCAAGATGCTCGCACATGCGTCTTACCTGTCGGTTTAGGCCCTGAGTAAGAATAATTCTGAATTCAAACTTACCAGTTTGTTCCACAAAACACTTTCTTGTAATGGTCTCTAAAATAGGAACACCCATGCCCATTCTTTGAATGAAATTGTTGGTGACTGGTCTATCGACCCTAACCAAGTATTCCTTTTCGTGGTTATTTCTAGCTCTTAGAATCTTATTGACCATGTCTCCGTCGTTGGTCAGGAAGATTAAACCTTCACTCGGTTTGTCTAGGCGGCCTACTGGGAATATTCGTTTTGGATGGTTGATAAAATCTATGATATTATCCTTTTCTACTTCGGTGTCAGTAGTGCAAACTATGCCAATAGGTTTATTAAGAGCTATATAAACGAATTCTTCTTGAAGCCTAGAAATTATTTTTCCGTCCGCGGCCACTACGTCACCTTCAGTGACTTTAGTGCCCATCTGTGGTACACTACCATTTATGGTCACCCGCCCTTCTTCAATAAGCTTATCTGCCGCCCTTCTGGAGCAGTAACCAGCTTCACTTAGAAATTTGTTTATTCTTGTTTCTGACAATCTAATGGAATTATAAATGACAAAGGTTAATTTAATATAGGGAAATAACGCTCTTCTATCACTTGATAATGATGAACGGCGTGCCCAATAAGCATAAATCCTAAAGCTAAAACAGGTATTTCAATGTTAGAGGCGGTACCTTTTCTAACCAACATATCATCACTAAATCCAGCAAATAAAGATCTATTTGAAGCTCTTAAAAGCTGCCATTCTTTCATGAGTTCTGCTACTGTTCGATAAAAAAGGTGTGTGTTGTTGGCATAATTGTTTTCCGCAAAGCCAGGTAATTCTGTTTTGTCATTTCTGGCAAAGCAAAGGGCCCGGTAAGCCATAATTCTTTCTGTATCAATAATATGCTGAAGAATTTCCTTAATGGTCCATTTACCTGGTGCATATACTTGGTCGCCCAATTTGTTCATCTTATCTAAATCAGACATTATGGCAGAAGGAGAATACGTATCAAAGGCAACATTTAATGGCAAATCGTCTACTTTTAAGATATATCTATCAAAGAATGCTGGTAATGTTGGTAGATCTGTCCACTTATAGGTCATAGGAACTGTTTTTGTGTATATTTAAACGAATCTGGTTTCCTTTCGTCAATTATAAAAGCTTTTTCAGCAAAAAAAATCGTATTCAGGCTGTAAGTCCTTTTATTTGACAGTAAATTTAGAAAGCGGTATCAAATTAAATGCCAATACTATGGAAGAAGAAGAAGTTGTAGAAAAGAAAATAAGATACTCAGATACTGAAAAATATAAAGTATTCGATAGCGAATTTATGCCGCATATAGATTCTATGTATAATTTTGCTTTTAGATTGACCAATGACGAAGACGGAGCAAATGACCTTGTACAAGATACTTATCTAAAAGCCTTTAGGTTTATAAACTCGTTTCAAAAAGGTACTAATGCCAAAGCATGGCTTTTTAGAATATTAAAAAATTCTTTTATAAACGATTATCGTAAAAAAAGTAAAGAGCCTGCCAAGGTAGATTACCAAGAGGTGGAATCTGTTTATAATTCGGCAGACGAGCCGGAGTATAATGGTACGGTAGACCTGCGAACTGAGATGGTTCATGATCTCATTGGGGATGAGGTAGCCATGTCATTGAATGGCTTACCAGTAGATTTTAGAACAGTTATTATCTTGTGTGATATAGAAGGTTTCACGTATGAGGAAATGGCTAAAATTTTAGACATCCCTATTGGAACTGTGAGGTCTAGATTACATAGAGCTCGGAACTTATTGAAAGAGAAACTGCGTTCTTATGCTACAAGTATGGGTTATAAAGAGTTACGTTAGTTTTTTGGGTGTAATCAAATACCTGGGGAACTTTAAAAGTTCCTAAAATGTATAATATTTGGAGGATCTAAGTTCCAATTACACTACTGATTATAGTGCTCGTAGATATAGATATTAAAGTATATAAATAATTGTTCGATATGGGTTTGGATAAAGCTGCTGAAGTAAAACATAATTGTGAGAATCATGAACGTTGCATGGAAATGATTCAAGCTGTTTTGGATGGTTCGGCCACGGAAGAAGAAATGGCACATTTTAAGGTTGAAATGTCTACATGTCTAGCATGTATTGAAGGACACAACCTTCACAAAAGTATTAAAGAAGCCTTGCAAGATAAAGTCGAGAAAAAATGCTGTCCAGAAGGAACTATTTCGAAAATTAAAGAAAAGATTGGTGTGATGGGTATAGTTCTTGCTCTAGGTGTGATGGAAGTATCCCTTTTACATCTCTATTTTTAGAGACCTTTAATCTTTAGATAATGAAATCCACTGAAATCCTTTCGGTGGATTTTTTATTTTTGTGCAAACAAACTTCAAACATGGGCAAAGCTATTATATTTTGTGCTCCTTCAGGTTCTGGAAAAACTACATTGGTGAAACATCTTTTGGCTACTCACGATGATTTGGGCTTTTCTATCTCGGCGTGTACCCGTGATAAAAGAGGTCGAAACGAAGTCCATGGCCAGGATTATTATTTCTTGAGCATTGAAGAATTTAGAAGTAGCATAGAAGCAGATAAATTCATCGAGTGGGAAGAAGTTTATCCTGGAGGCTATTACGGTACGCTTAAAACAGAGATAGAAAGAATGTGGTCCCAGGGTAAAATCGTTGTTTTTGATGTGGATGTCAAAGGTGGCTTACAGCTCAAAAAGTATTTTGGAGAAGATGCCTTAGCCATTTTCGTTAAAGTGCCATCTGAGGATGTTTTGGAGCAAAGGCTCCGTCAAAGAGGAACAGAATCCGAAGAGAGTCTCTCTAAGAGATTATATAAAGTGAAGTTTGAAATGACTTTCCAAGATAAGTTTGACGTAGTACTGTTAAATGATGATTTGGATTCTTCACAAGAAAAAGCGGAAAAACTTTACGTAGATTTTAAGTCAGATAAGCTTAGCATTGCCGAAAGGCCTCACCGTATCTAAAATTAAGAACATGAAAATCGGATTGTTTTTTGGGTCTTTTAATCCTATTCACATGGGTCATCTAATTATTGGGAATACCATGGCCACGCATTCTGATATACAGGAGGTTTGGTATGTCGTTTCGCCACAAAACCCCTTTAAGAAAAACAAAAGCCTCCTACATGAGTTTGACCGTCTCACGATGGTGGAAAAAGCCATAGCAGATAATCCGAAACTAAAGGCCTCAGACGTGGAGTTTAATTTGCCACGCCCGAGTTATACCATTGATACGCTAACGGTTTTAGCAGAAAAATACCCCCAGCATGAGTTTGTGCTCATCATGGGAGAGGATAATCTGGTACAGTTTGAGAACTGGAAAAACTACGAAAAGATATTGGAATTTTACAAGCTCTATGTTTATCAAAGGCCAAATACGGCTGACCATAATTTCAAAAATCATCCTAAGGTCACTTTTGTCGAGGCTCCTTTACTAGACATTTCGGCTACGTATATCAGAAAGTCTCTAAAAAATAAAAAGCCTATTACTTACATGGTGAAGCAGGAGGTAGAGAAGTACATAGATTTAAAAGGTTTTTATCTATAAACGCTGTCAATCAAGCCCTTAAGGCTTCGCCAATAATACGCAGACCATTGATGGTCAAGTGCACATCTACTTCGTCAAACTCATCCTTAAGACCAGAGAGAATAGAAGATAGGCCACCAGTGGCCAAAACTTTGCACTCAGTACCTATTTCCTGTTTTATTTTAGTTAGTAAATTTTTAACCAAACCTTCATAACCTATCAGCACCCCGGATTGGATAGATTTAAGAGAATTGGTGCCAATAGCCTTTTCAGGTAACTCTAGAGGGACATGAGGTAGCTGAGACGTCTTAGAAAACAGAGCATGCACCGCGGTTTTTAGGCCTGGAGCTATGGAAACACCCAAAACTTCACCCTTGGCACTTACAGCTGTAAAAGTTAAAGCCGTCCCGAAATCCACAATAATGCAGGCAGAGGCATATTTAGAGAATGCATAAACGGCGTTTGCATACAAATCTGTACCAAGTTCCTCGGGGTCATCAATACACACTTTTACATCAGGGTGGATATCAGATTTCACTACGATAGTTGTTTGGCCGGTGATAAGAGACAGCATTTCTGCTATAGTCTCTGTGAGTTCTGGCACCACACTACTTAAGACAGCTTGATTTAATAGCTCTGCCGAAATATTGTTTTCAAGGAAAAAGTTTTGCAGTGTATATTCAAAGAATAGAGCATTCTCCTTTTTCTTAGAGGGTATTCTAAAGGTATCTATCAGTGTAGATGAGTCAAAAACACCAAAGAGAATATCTGTATTTCCAATATCTGCTACCAGCATATTTCTTTACTTTTTGGGAAAAATAATCATTAATTTGTACTTATTAGAAAATTTCCTTCTCAACGGTCTTCAATATGTTAGTTTGGAGTAATTCCTAAACATAAATATCCAATCAAAATTTCACCAAGGATATAGTTCAAAAGCTAGATGAAATTAAGAGGCTTCCTTAAGTTTTTCAATGTGCCTTTTTATTTGGTGTTTCATTTTGTTTAGGTTCTTGAAATTTCCCACTTTTTTCATTTTCAATTCCGCCGTTAGAATCGCCATAGCTACCCATCTAAGTCTCTGATCTGGTGTTTGCCAGTGTTTAACTTTTCGAGTATACTTCTGTATTTGAGAGTTCAAGT
>JBNMFK010000085.1:0-13245 GCA_051269965.1 Algoriphagus sp.
AACCGAAGGGCGGGGTCAAAGTATAAGTATTACTCCCTTGATTATGAGAAATAGTAATTGGGAACAGGAAACTCTGACTGTCTTTAGTATTTCCCTGAACCAGGTTAACATCTTTCCACAATTGTCCTATTTGCCCATGAGTACTCCCAGTAAAATGAATTTTGTTAGATTGAGCTCTGGTTGATACGCTATAAATGTCAGAATCTATTCCTGCAAATTTATTTGAACCATTCGTCTGAGGAGTGGCACTAATTTGTGCTCCCTTGATATTTGTCGGGTCGTTTGTGATAATGGATGGTGGATTTCCATTATCTGTAGAATAACCAACCTTCGATATGACCCAATTTACTGGCTTCCAAATTCTCATTGGGGGTACTGTCGTTTGCCATGGATCGAAATCGTTTTGAACATTATTCATTAGCCCTTCCAGTCTATTCTTATAATCACTGTTTGAAGTTCCATCTGTAACGTCCCTTTCTCCTTGATGCCATAATATTCCTCTGAATCCTAAAATGTTACCTTGGAAACTTATAAAATCGGATAACGTTTTATAATGATTTTCAATTGGAGCACCCAATAGACCTGGAGGATCGAGCGAAATTGGCGTTTTTTGCCAATGGCCAATACTCGAATTGTCAATGGCAAAGTTGAAAAATTGAACAGGAACATCTGTACTAGAGTTCACTAATCTCTTACCAAGGGGTGCCCAACACCAAGAAGCCATCCCATTCGGATAAATTGGTCTTTCAAACCAGTTCATATCCTCAAAATCCATATCATGATTCAAGGTCAATTTCTCTAGACTGTGAAAGTAAGGCATTCCATTACTCACTACATACCTTTGCTTCTTGTTCGCCTCAGCTGCGTTGTTTGTTCGTACTACTTCTTCATTTACTTTTGGTTTAAAACCATTTAGTACTCTAACACCAGAAGGCAAGTTATTGTCAGTTAAACTATTATCAAATGATATTAAGCCTTGATCCCAGATTTCGGGAAAACCTCTTGCGTTGCTTTGACCTGCTATCAAGTAGCTGTCGCCTACTCCAAATTTAATATTTGGACCTGCCCAAGTTATATTATTTGCAATATCAGTAACTTGAACTGAGGCTGAATACCAACCAGATGCCACGGTCCAATCCTTTTTTATGGTGCCTACCTATCCCGTGGCATTGCTAACTAGCAAATTCCCCGGAATGACAGTTATAATCCCTAAAGAGTTCCCAGTTACAGGGTTAAGTCTTTCTAAAATCAACTTATAGGAATAGCTACTGGAAGCCTGCAATCCATAATTCACTTGTATACAAAAACTAATGTTAGCATTGTTCGAAGTAGTCCTCTGGATGACACTGCCTTCTAGAGGGTATAGAAATTGTATGGCTCCGTAGCCATTCCCTGTACCAATTTTATACTTTTGATATAAGTTTGATTGTGCGTTTACCTGAAAACTAACTACTAGGCACAAGAATATTAGATGAACATTTTTTTAAAATTCATACGTATTAAGATTTAATAGTGTAAGTCCTTTATTTTAAAGGTATTCCTTAGTTGGTATAAAAGGAATTGAAAACCCGTAGGCACCGTTTAGTGTCCGTATATATTCGTTGGCAATAATTGAATTACCAAATGGGGAAGGATAAATGCCATCGTTTGAAAAGAAATTTCCGCCTTTTACACTAGCATTTACGAATACTCCATCGTATGTTACGTATTTACCATTGATTATATCCACGAATAATTGATACAAATCAACAACGGGAATTTTGAGTTCTTTAAGCTTTGTGGCATAGAACTCGTTATAGTTTTAAATACTCTCAGTGTAAGAGCCGAAAAAGTCTTTTCCACCAGAAAGTATACGCTTTTTTAGAGCTATATTAACTATCGGACTCATCATTGAATCGATATTGGAATTAGGGATAAAACTAACCAATTCGCCATTTTCTTCCGTGAGGGTCGTGGCGATCGGATTATTATATACTGCTTTTTTTAAATCTGACAATTTCACTTGATGATAAACTGGAAATTTAGAATAGTCCGGAACATTTGCCACACATCCTTTGGCTCCGCCTTCAATTAATGATTTTGCAAGGGTCAAAGCTGGATGCTCTCGGTTATTAGGTATTCCGGGTATAGCTGATTCACCTGGAATAAAACCTTGACTTCCCACTTCAATGGTGAAAACATCTACTTTCTTCTTTAACAGAATTCCAAAACCATAAATATCGGTTGCCTCATTTTTCTCTTTTATTTCTATTCTGTTCAAAAAAAGCTCACTTTTCTTATTTGAACCGAAACCCAATCTATCAATTACTAAACCCGGAGTAGCAAAAACATCTAAATCTTCAAGACAACCCTGATACTTTTTAAGTTTGACCTTTTTAATTTTTTCTACGGTACCCTTCTTATTGGATTCCACTATTTCTGTTATACTTTCGATTCCAAGATTATTGGAACTAATTGTAAATTTCTGAAAAGGCCCACCAGTAGGATTTTTTTCAGACTTTATTTTCCTACCAGTCCCATTATAATCTTGCTCGTCAAATAGTGGCATTTTGAATTCTTTCACACCTAATTGTATCGCCAGTAAATTTGGATAACTAGTTATCATACCCTCATTAAAATATCCACCATGTCTAACTCCCGATGTCAAACTACTTCCAATGGCAAAGTATTTCAAATTTGTACCAGCGAGGTTTTTATTCTTTATTTTTTGCGTAAAAGATTTATCTATTGTACTCCCATGTAGCTTAACACCTTTGGGCTTATATATTTCGTCTCCAATAACTATTTGTTTTACTATTTCTACATCTTGAGGTAACCTTTCATTGAGCAAAAAGTCGACAACTTGTGAAGTATCCACTTTGTAATAGGTAACATTTCCATAAATTACTGGGAAAAGCTCTTCTTCATGGCATGATAATAAGGCCATAAATGCAACTGCTGAACTGAGTATTGTCATTGTTATGTTTTTTTCCATTGTGAACGATAAAGTTTATGTATGAAAATTTGGCCCTGCACAAATTGTGCATTGTAAATTTAGGATATTTGCTAGCTATTTTTTTAATCGATAAGTGAATTTAAGGAGGGGAGGGGGGGCATATATCCTAAAAAACTTATTTAACGGCAACTCCTCAAGTAAAACCACAAACACCTTACTATTATAGACTTACACAAAAACACGGATGACAAACTAAATCATTCTCTATACCAAATAACTATCTACAAGGACGTAAATGTTTTTTGCCAAGTGTATTTTAAACCGTAATACTCCTTGAAAACAATCACCGTAATTTCTTCCATCTCATTAAAACTTGCCACAATTCATATAAAGAAACACCGAGTAATTCAGGAAGGCACAAAAAAACAAAATCTCCCAAATTGAATTTGGGAGACAAGTTTCTAATCAAGTTTGATATCTTACTACTAGGCATTTACTTTTCTCCTTTCGCTAGCTCCAAGCACTCTTCTAAAGTCAGCTCTTCTGGTTTTTTATCCTTAGGAATTTTTATGTTTCGCTTACCTACCTTTATGTAAGGACCGTATCTACCATTCAAAATCTGCACTTTATCATTTTCTTCAAAAACCTTAATGGTTTTCTTATCATCGGCTTGTTGTTTAGCCTCAATTAATTCAATGACCTTGACATTATCTATGGTTAATGGATCTTCTCCTTTGATGCTTATATATTTCCCCTTGTATTTTACATAAGGACCAAATCTCCCTTTTCCTACAGAAACTGGCTCCCCATTAAAATCTGCCATATCTCTTGGCAGCTGGCTTTCAGGATCTTTTCTTTTAATTTCTATCAACTCTATAGCCCTCTCTAAGGTCACTTTAAAAGGATCTTCGCCTTTTTCGAGATTATAATATTTGGCATTATGAAGTAAATAAACCCCGTATCTTCCTTCATTAATAACTAGAGCTTGCTCTTCGTAAATACCTAACTCTATTGGAAGTTTAGGCCCCTTTATCACTTCTAAGGCTTCTTCCATAGTCAAGCTAGCTATGATAGTTCCTTTTTTAAGGCTTATAAACTCTGGCTTATCTTCATCCGTAGATTCTCCTATTTGTAGATAGGGTCCGAATTTCCCGAGCTTGGCGAAAACCTTTTTACCATTTTCATCTGGGTACATTCCCAGCTCATTGGCGTTAGAACCAGCCGTAGAATCCGAAGATTCTGCCTTTTCTATTTTATCGTGAAATTCTTTGTAGAAACCATTTATCATCTTTTGCCAAGGTAATTTACCCTCAGCTACATCATCAAATTCATTCTCTACACTTGCTGTGAACTTGTAGTCCAAGATATCGTCAAAATTTGCCACCAAATAGTCATTGACAATCATTCCAATATTCGTCGGAAATAACTTTGACTTCTCCGTTCCGAAAACCTCTGTTCCATGGTTGGGAGTTACTTTATCATGTGTCAACACGTATTCTTTGTATTCTCTCTTTTCCCCTACTCTATCTTCTTTTTCTACGTAGTTTCGCTTAATTACGGTAGAAATGGTAGGTGCGTAAGTAGAAGGACGACCAATACCAAGCTCCTCAAGTTTTTTCACCAAACTAGCCTCTGTATACCTAGCCGGAGCTCTACTAAAACGTTCTGTAGATTTCAGGGTTTGTAAGTCAAGCAACTGACCAACCTTTAGTGGTGGAAGCATGTCTTTATTATCTTCATCCTCCTCGTCTGTTGATTCAAGATAAACTTTCAAAAAACCTTCGAATTTAATAACCTCCCCTGTGGCAGTTAGTTCTTCCGATCTAGTAGAAATTCCAACTTTGGCAATTGTCCTTTCAATTTTGGCATCACTCATTTGCGAGGCTATCGCTCTTTTCCAAATAAGGTCATACAAACGCTTTTGATTTCTATCTGCTCCTGCTTCTGTTATCGCAAAATCAGTGGGACGAATAGCTTCGTGAGCCTCTTGGGCAGATTCGCTTTTTGTCTTGAACTTTCTTACTTCCACAAATTCATCTCCATAGGCAGCTTTTATTTGCCCTACGGCACTGTTCACCGCATCGTTAGAAAGGTTAGTCGAATCTGTTCTCATATAGGTAATCTTTCCGCTCTCATAAAGCCTTTGAGCCACTTGCATGGTTTGAGCTACAGAAAAACTCAGCTTTCTGGAAGCCTCTTGTTGTAAGGTAGAAGTCGTAAAAGGAGCCGTTGGCTTTCTTTTAGTAGGTTTTACCTCCAGATTATTAATCTTAAAACTAGCTCCTACACAATCATTAAGGAAATTTACCGCCTCTTCTTCCGCTGCAAAATTCTTACCTAGTTCAGCTTTTAATATTTTGTTCTTTTCTACCTCAAAAATAGCGACTACTTTAAACGTTGAAACAGCTTTATGAGATTCTATTTCTCGCTCTCGCTCAACGACTATCCTTACCGTTACAGATTGCACACGTCCTGCAGATAGATTTTTCCTGTCTGCTCCACTTAATCTTATTTTTTTCCAAAGGACAGGAGATAACTGGAACCCCACCAACCTATCTAGAACACGTCTAGCTTGCTGAGCATTAACTAAGTCTATATCTATCCCCCTGGGACTTTGAATGGCCTTTGTAATGGCATTTTTTGTAATCTCTCTAAAAACGATACGCTTGGTGTCATCAGCAAGACCCATAGCTTCTTTTAGATGCCAAGAAATAGCCTCTCCTTCGCGGTCATCATCAGTGGCTAGCCAAACTTCAGCACCTTTTGCTAACTTTTTAAGCTCAGTCACTATTTTCTTCTTATCGGCCGAAACTTCATAAGTGGGCTCAAAGTTATTATCAACATCCACTCCAAGTTTCTTTCCAGGTAAATCTCTGATGTGTCCAAAACTTGATTTTACAATAAAATCTTTACCTAAATATCCTTCAATAGTCTTTGCTTTCGCAGGAGACTCCACTATTACTAAATTTTTCGACATATTATGTAAGGTTGCGTTGTCTTTGACCTAATTCTTCAACAAATTAAGTACTAATAAAACTGAAACAGAAACTGTCTTAGTTCAGATGTGGCCCAATTTCTTTATGAAAACTGATTTCAAGCATTCTTAGTATGATAATTAAACCAGTAATAGTAAGAATATTAACTACTTGAAAGTAACTCAAATAAATGGGCTGAAGACTAAATGTAATAATTTCCTTTATGGGCCCACCATACGTAAACAAAAGATCAATACTTTGTGAGTTTTTAATTGTAAGAAATCAAAATACTCCATAAGGTAAACTAGAAGCAAACCATTCTGTTAAGCTTTCTTTTTGGTAGGTGGAATGTAGTCCAAACCGTTCTGAACCTTAAGGTTATATTCGAAAAACTCCATCGCTCTCTGTACATTTTTCCTATTCATAGCAATGAAATAGGGCTTTTTCCCTTCCTTCCTGACTAACCTCGTATCTAATTTATAGATGGTTCCTTCAGGAAATTTAGAATAGTATGCATTTGGACAACTCACCTTCAAATCACCAGGAACTTGCTGACCATCAATAGTTTCTAATCTCATTTTAGAATTACTGTTGTCTAAAATAGCCTCGGCGTAAATATCTAAGAAGAAGCTTTTAGAAAATTCTGGCACTTCGTCTATCAAGGATAGCTGCATGATTTGCTTTTGGTTAGTTGTCTGCAAAAATAAAGGATTTAGCATTCTTCCCAAAAGTTTCTTTTTCCTTATTGATAGACCTCGGATTTTACCCAGAAATTATCTACCTTTGCACCTTGTTTCGAAAACACCTCCTACATGGCTAACATTAAGATATTTTCTGGCACTAATTCCAAATACCTAGCAAGTATGGTTGCTGATTTTTATGGCAAAGAGTTGGGAAAAACTTCCATTAAAAGATTTGCTGACAGTGAAATATCTGTTGCATACGATGAATCTGTAAGAGGATGTGACGTTTTTCTTGTTCAGAGCACCTTTCCAAACGCAGACAATCTCATGGAGTTACTTCTAATGATCGATGCCGCAAGAAGGGCTTCAGCTCATTATGTAGTGGCTGTTATTCCTTACTATGGCTATGCTAGACAAGATAGAAAGGATAGACCAAGAGTGGCGGTAGGTGCCAAACTTGTAGCTAACATGCTTATGGCTGCAGGTGCGGATAGAATTATGACTCTTGATTTACATGCAGGGCAAATTCAAGGATTTTTTGACATTCCAGTGGATCATCTAGAAGGGACTTCGGTTTTTGTTCCTTATTTAAAGACTAGAAAGTTAGATAACCTCATTTTTGCTTCTCCTGATGTAGGTGGCGTGGCCAGGGTAAGGAAATTTGCCAGCCATTTTGATGCCGACATTGTTATTTGTGATAAGCAAAGAAAAAAAGATAATGAAGTAGCTTCAATGCAACTAATTGGTGAGGTGGAAGGAGCAAACGTGATTCTAATTGATGATTTAATAGATACGGGAGGAACCATATGCAAGGCAGCTCAAATCATTATGGATAAAGGAGCCGTTTCTGTAAGAGCAATTTGCACACACCCTGTATTATCTCACAAAGCACATCAAAACATTACAGATTCTATTTTAGAGGAATTAATCGTCACCGATTCCATTCCATTGAAACAAGACAACGATAAAATTAAAGTTCTATCCGTAGCCGAACTTTTTGCAAAGGCTATTGGAAGAATTAGAGATAACGGATCCATTAGCACACTTTTTATAAATTACCAACATCAAATAACATTTTAAAATGAAAAAAACCGAGATTGTAGGGTTTAAAAGAGCGAATCTTGGTCGTTCAGCTTCTAATCAACTTCGTGTTGAAGGGCAAGTACCTTGTGTACTTTACGGCGGCTCAGAACAAGTTTCTTTTTACGCTCCTGCGTATTTATTCCGTCCGTTGATTTTCACACCTAACGCTTATGAAGTAACTTTGAATATTGAAGGAAAAGAATACAGTGCTATTCTTCAAGACCGTCAATATCATCCAGTGAATGACACCTTAATCCATGCCGATTTCTTAGAAATCACACCGGATAAAGTAATTAAAATTTCTGTTCCGGTACGCCTTATTGGAACTCCTGCAGGCTTGTCAGCCGGTGGTAAGTTACAGCACAAACAACGTAAAATAAGACTACAGGGTCCCGCATCTGCTATTCCTGAGTATGTAGACGTAGACATTACTAAGTTAAAGTTAGGTGAATCAGTGAAGGTAGAGGTTATAGACCTACCTGGTCTTACTATCTTAGACTCTATGGCCAATCCTGTGGCCAGTATCGTTATTCCTAGAGCAGCTAAAGTGGATGATGGCTCTGTAGAAGAAGAAAGCGACGATGAAGGAACAGATGAAGGAGCAGAATAATAAGCTAAATTTGCTCTTAATATTTAAAACCTTGCCTAGAAATAGGCAAGGTTTTTTTATGCCTAGACAAAATGTTAACTGAAAGTTAGTCTTGGCATAAACTTGAATTAATATACAGTCCTGATTTTTGCATATGCAAAATAACTACGACTATAAAACAATCGTCATTTCTGATGTCCACTTGGGCACTCATGGAAGCAAAGCGATAGAAGCCACTAACTTTATCAAAGAATACTCTTGTGAAAGACTTATTCTAAACGGAGATATTATAGATGGGTGGCAGTTAAAAAAATATGGGACATGGAAAAAGAAGCACACAGCATTCATTAGAGCTGTTCTTAAAGTCATAGAACAAAACGATACCCAGGTATATTATCTAAGGGGAAATCATGACGATTTCCTTGATCAATTTATTCCATTCTCAGTTGGGCCAAACTTTCAAATCGTTAAGGAAATGATACTTCCTTCTGGTAAAAACAAATTCTTTATTACCCACGGTGACATTTTTGATCTAGTCACCACCAAAGCCAAGTGGTTATCTCACATTGGTGATATTGGATATACCTTTTTACTTTGGCTAAACAAGAAGTACAACTACTATAGAATACTGCAGGGCAAGCCATACTATTCCCTATCGCAGAAAGTAAAAAGTTCGATTAAGATGGCTGTTAATTATGTTTCAGATTATGAAGAACAACTCTCAGAAATGGCGAAGTCCAAAGAATGCAATGGCATAATTTGTGGACATATTCATCAGCCAGCTATAAAGGAAATAGGTGGAATAATTTATATGAATTCTGGAGATTGGGTAGAGAATAAATCTGCTCTGGTAGAAAATTATAAGGGCAACTGGGAGATTATTTATGACGGTTCCCACCTTAAAAAGTGTCTAAATACAGAGTCTACTATTCACTTTGAAATGGAAGAAATTGATACTGAATTCAATGAATCATATGGCCATATTTTTGAATTAAAATGAAAATTGTCTTCATAGTCCAGGGAGAAGGTAGGGGACATTTAACTCAAGCCGTAAGTCTCTTCCAGCAGCTTGAAGGTTCCTCTCATCACGTGGTAGCCTGTTTTATAGGCAGGATCGAAAAAGATGCATTCACTTCTGAAGTAGAAAAAGGTATATTAACGCCCATTCATTATTTTAACAGTCCAAACCTCATTTATAACCAGAAAAGTCAAGGATTAAGTTTACGGAGTACCTTAATCCATAATATCAAACACCTTCCTAAGCATGCAAAAAGTCTTTGTGATCTAAAGAAATCAATGGACTTTTACCGACCTGACTTAATCATTAATTTCTATGACTTTTTAGCTGGTATTTATCAGCTTAGATTTCCTTTTTCTGCACCACCAATGGTCTGTATTGGACATCAATACTTATTACTCCATCCCCAATTCGAATTCCCAAAAAAGAAATATATTGACCGCTTATTAGTTAATCTAAATAGCAAAGTTACTGCCATCAGAGCAAAGAAACTTTGGGCTCTTTCGTTTTCGCAATTTCAAGTAACTAAAAGGATGATTTGCCTACCTCCCTTAATAAGAAAAACAGCCCTTGAAGAACCTAAAGGGCTTCAACCCTACTTTGTGGCCTATTTAACTAACTCAAACCTTTTAGAACAACTCGCTAACTGGCACATTAAGAATATGGATATTGAACTGCACTGCTTTACCAAAAACAGTCAAGGTCAGGAGGTGACTCAACTTCATAAAAATTTATTTATACACAAATTAGATAATAAGAAATTTTTAAAACTGATGGCGAATGCTAAGGGCCTTGTGACCACAGCCGGATTTGAGTCCGTTTGTGAAGCTATCTATTTTGGAAAACCAGTTATGATGGTACCAGTCAAAAATCATTTTGAACAAGCTTGTAACGCCTTAGATGCAGAGAGATATGGAGCTGGAATTGCCCAAGAATCTTTTGACCTTGATATGTTTATGAGTTACGTTAAAAGTTTTCAAAGCAAAAGTCAAAAATTTACTAAATGGCTGGCGGAAGGGAAATCTCTCATGCTTCATGAATTAGATGGGCTGGAGAAGACTCTTAAAAGTACCTAGCTAGAGATATTTGGGCATAGGAAAGCTATAATACCAAATCAAGAAAACTGCCATGACAATTTGAGGCCAATATATTTGTAACAAACTCACTATTCTCCTCATTTTGTCTTTCACTTTAATTTGTTTTTATTATTAAATTTAGTGAGTAAAGATTAACTGTATTTAAAGGCAGTTTTAAGTATTTGTTAAACTTATTATGAATTTGCTACAATAATTGAGAAACAAAAAAGCCCAGAAAATCCAGGCTATTTTGTGATTACCAATATGAATCAAGTTTGAAACTTGCGTATTAAAGGGTATAGCCTAAGCTCATACCTAATGACCTCCCCACTTTGAAAAGATCATATATTTGTGAACTGGCGTTAAATCCTTCATAAACTCTTTGACGCTTCGCGTTCAATAAGTTAGTTGCACTTAAACTTATAGACCCTCTGTTGGCCTTGCCAAATCGTTTAGTTCCTTTGAAGTTTAAAGAATTAAACGGCTTTTCGAAAACATCTGGATTACGTCCAATCCCAACAATAGAAAGTCTTTTCCCTTGGACATTGTAACTTAAATTTGCTTCTATCCCATTTTCTTGATGAGAATAAGTCATGAAAGCATTTATGATAAAGGGTGACTGACCCTGAAGCTGCCTAGATTCCTTCACGTTCTCGCCGCTTCTAGCATTCTCTATTCTAGATAAATACTCATTAGGATTCATGTCTACTTGTGAATAAACATAAGTCATGTTCATGCCTAAGCTAAGTGGTCTCTCACCTTTAACAAATAGTCCAATATTTTTACGGAATTCAAACTCAGCACCCGTAACTACTGCCTGTCCTACATTTCTCGGCTGAATATCATTAGGAGCAGCCTGACTAAATGATACAACCTCTATAGGGTTCTTAAAAGTCTTATAGAATACACTTAATGAAGCCATTTGTCCATTATCCATAAACTTCTCTAACCTGGCATCGTAGTTCATGATTCTGGTTTGCTTTAAATCTCTGTTACCAATAAAGGTTCTGTCCGAAAGGGCATCATAGATTTGAGAGATAGATGCTTCTTTAAATGATGGTCTGGCTACTGTTCTAGCAATAGCAAACCTCAGATTAGTTCGATCTTTCAAGGCATATACGATATTGGCCGAAGGCAAAAGACTAAGAGATTCATTTATTTTCTCATTTACTAAAACCTCGTCCCCTAGATTATTTTGGCCTGTATAATAGTGATCAAATTTCTCCAAACGAAGACCATAAATAGTTTTCAGCTTATTCGTCATCTGGAGTTCGTTCATCACATAAGCAGCAGCAATATTCTGAGTGGCATCATATGTATTGGCAGGCTCAAAATTACCTACTACAAAGGCTCCAATATCTGTTTCTGGAGTCCAAATATTTTCTGCTGCAAGTATTTTATTAGGTTCTCCGTTCAAATTCAATAGACTTTGACCTCTTAAATTCACTGTGTATTGAAGAATCTGATAGTTCCTATTTTTGGAAACCATACTGCCACCGAACCTCAGCTTTGAATCGCCTTGATTCGTAATAAACTTATACGTAAAATCCGCACGTCCACTGTAGTTAGATTCATCTAAGTTTCTGAAAATCCTCCTAGGCTCTGCTCCCTCTGAAGGCTCTATGGAGTATTCACCATCATCTAATCTGAATGGCGTCACGCGAACATCTTTATCTTGTATTTTACTAAACGTTGGAGCAAAACTCCAGTCAAATCTAAATACATCAGTTTTACCAAAACTATGCTCCCCCTTTATATTATAGTTGGCAATAGAACGTTCTGAATACTCAATATTATCTTGGATCAAATTAGAAGAATTGAAGATAAAAGTTTGTTGATCAAACAAACCTGCCTTGCTCTCTCCATTTTGAATTCTCAAGTAATTAATTCCTATTTTATGCTTTTTAAATTTAACGGCCATACCAGCCAAACCACTCATCAATACATTATTTGTTCCTAGTCCGCCTTTTCTTGATTGATTTAGTTCAAATTCATAGTCTTTAGAGGGGTCCAAACCCTTCACAAACGCATTGTACTCCGCTTCTTCATAAAATAACGTAGTATTTCTATAGTTAGCGGCTAGGTTATAACCGATAGTTATTTTCTTAAGATTAATCTGATCTCCCGTGGCAATGGAAGCATTAAAGTCTACGGGCGATGTCATCTTTAACACTCCTAATTCTGAGGAAAACCTTTTTGTCAGCTCTGTAATAGCTTTATCCTTGGTAGAAATTGATGGTATAATTTGATCTACATTAACCCGTAAATCCCTGATACCACTATCAAACCCGAATTTATCAGTTTTACTAATCGGACCGGAGATATAATTATTATTGAAATGCATGCTTGGGTTATATGAACCACCAATGGAAACGCTAAATGATTTTTCTAATGGAAAATCTTTTGTTGTAATGTCAACTATACCACCCGTAAAATCTCCTGCTACATTTGGAGTTGCTGTTTTGAGAACCACAATGTTGTCAATAATATTTGTTGGAAAAAGATCCATTTGGAGAGCATTTCTATCAGGATCCAAACCCGGCACATCCAATCCATTAAGGAGTGTTTTTGTATATCTATCACCCAATCCCCTTACATAGACATATTTGCCACCTTCAACAGAGACTCCGGTAACTCTTTTGATTGCTCCTGCGGCATCACTATCACCTATCCTTTTAAAAGTTTGTTTAGAAATACCATCCATCATATTTGGCGATTTCCGTTGCATGGTAAGAAGTGCTGACTCGCTATTTCTAACAATTTGAGCTTTAACGACTACTTCTGCTAATACTTGAGAATCAGTACCCATTCTAACATCTAAAACGGTTATTTCACCAGCCACTAAAACAACATCTGTAAGTGTTTTGTCTTCATAGCCTACAAAGG
>JBNMFK010000086.1:0-13207 GCA_051269965.1 Algoriphagus sp.
TCGGAGCTGGTATGTATGTAGATGACGAAGTGGGAGGAGCTGTAGCGACTGGAGTTGGCGAATTAGTTTTAAAAACCTGTGGTTCCTTTTTAATTGTAGAATTAATGCGTCAGGGAAGAAGCCCACAAGAGGCTTGTGAAGAAGGCGTAAAGAGAATTGCCAATAAACTAAAGGATTTTGAACAATATCAAGTAGGCTTTTTGGCCATTGATAAAAAAGGAAATCATGGTGCCTATGCCATTCAAAAAGGGTTTAATTATGCTATAAATCAAGGAGAAACAACGCTTGTTTTTGAGAGTGATTATTTAGTTTGAGTCTGATGAAAAACAAACCTAATAGTTGTTCATCTTGCCTTAAAACCCTTCTTCTTTTTAATAGGTACACTATCTTATTCTTGGTATTATTGGGCTTTTCTGGAAAGGGGCAAGACTTTATTGAGTCACCCAAAAATTTAGGAATATATCAAAGAACCAACAATAATTTGGGTGTTATGCCTATACAATTAGGTGGTCTGTCAGATGTTAAGACATTAAAAATTTCTCTGTCTCAAGTTTTAAATTCTGATATTGTTGTCAATGAATTTGTCAAGGATTTTAATATACCAAAAAGCTCTTTTGATACGACTTTAGTGCTTGAAGGGGGCTGGTATCTATTAAAAGCTGAGATCATAAAGAATGATGGGACTACGGTTTCCGAAGAAATAAAAACGGGAATAGGAGAAATATTTTTGGTTGCAGGCCAGTCTAACGCTGAATTTGAAGGGCCGGTAGCCATTGATGAGCGTGTGGTGGGTGCTTACTATTCTCAAAACCCTACTTTTTTCTCGATTGTAGAAAGTGATGATCCCAGATGGCTGTACCCAAGTGCTCCTGGTACCTCTTTTTTAGGAGTCTTGGGAGACTCATTAGTTAAAAGATTAGGTGTTCCTGTTTTGTTTTTTAATTCGGCCTCAGGCGGAACTTCTTCTCGCGACTGGTGGTCGTCAAGTTTTACGGGTGGATTACCATATCAGAAAGTAGATTTAGTAATTAATCAATTTTTAAATCATCACGGGGTTCGTGCTGTTCTGTGGCATCAAGGAGAAGCTAATTCTATGAGTTATGGATATAGGGCAAGTAAAGAGTTATATAGGGATGAACTATTGGCGGTAATACAAAAATCTAGAGAGGGCTTAAACTTTGGCAAATTAGGATGGGTCATTGCCCAAGCTTCATGGTCAAAGTATCAAATTTATGGTCCTGGAGACCCAAATGATCCAAATAAAATTGAATTTAGAATCCCTACTAGAGCGGGTCAATTATTACTTACTCAGGCCGATGATAACATTTTTTTGGGCCCCGATTCTGATTTAATTGAAGGGTATGCTGGTTCAGTAAATAGAGATGATGGTGTTCACATGTCTTATATTGGACAGGCACTTCATGCTCAACTTTGGAGTAATGCTTTAAGTACTGAGTTTTTTAATAATGGAACCCCATATATAGCAAAAAAGATTGACCAAACCTTATCAAATATCAGCTGGATTCCGGAGGAGAATTGCTTTTGGCAGAAAATTAGACTAGAAAGCAACGCAGGAATTCCGTTAAACTTTTCTATTGTTTCGGGTGACGGATTAATTAGTAATGATTCCTTAAAAATGACCAATATAGGAGACAGCCTTAAGTTGGAAATTTCGAATGAGGGAAACCAGTTATATAAGCCCTATGAATCTAGAATATTGTCTTATAAGTTTGATGAATACCTTGAAAAACCAGATAGCCTACTCGTCAGAGAGGCCTATTTTAGACACGAACCAGTTCAATTAATTTCTAGATGTTCAGCAGGAATACCGAATTGGTTTATACGGACAAGTTTACTGGAACCAATTGCTGTTGGAGATCTCTTTACATTTAACATGAACGGAGATTCTACTTTCATCATAAAGTGTACAAAAGACGCTTGTTTAAGCCCCATCACAATTAAATATATCTTGATGGAGAGCACTTGTATCTCTAATCCTGTTTTGCCAGATATTATTGATGTTCCTTTTTTTGAAGCAAATTCAAGCTCTAAAATCATCTATGACAAAAAGGTAGGGTCACTTTCGGATGTAACTTTCAATGCAAGAAACCACTTGCTTTTATTACCTGGGTTTGAGACTTCCTCTGGCTCAATGTTCAAAGGGTTAATAAGTAACTGTCCAAATTAGAATACAATTGACGCCATTAACTTTTGTAGTTTAGACTTTAGAAAAACCATTAAAAATGTTAGATAGATGAGGTATATTCTTGTCGTATTCTTGATTGCTATTATTCCAAAACTTTTGTTTTCTCAACGGATAGTCGTGCCCGAAAATCTCGCCGTTTATCAAAGGACAAACAATAATTTGGGGCTTATCCCTATACAATTAGGTGGTCTGCTAGATGTCAAAACATTAAAAATATCTCTGTCTCAAGTCTCAAATTCTAATATTGTTGTCAATGAATTTGTAAAGAATTTTAATATACCAAAAAGCTCTTTTGATACGACTTTAGCACTTGAAGGGGGCTGGTATTTGTTACGGTCCGAGATTACAAAGGCTGACGGCAGTGTTCTTTTCGAAGAAATAAAAACAGGAATAGGAGAAATATTTCTGGTGGCTGGCCAGTCTAATGCTGAATTCGAAGGTCCTGTTGCCAAAGACGAGCGAGTGGTGGGAGCCTACTATTCTCAAGACCCTACTTTTTTCTCTATTTTAGAAAGCGATGATCCCAGATGGTTGTATCCAAGTGCTCCCGGCACCTCTTTTTTAGGCGTCTTGGGAGACTCTTTAGTTAAAAAATTAGGGGTGCCGGTCCTTTTCTTTAATGCCGCTTCTGGTGGAAGCTCTTCTCATGATTGGTGGCGTTCTTCTATTCAAGGAGGTCAACCTTTCGCCAAGATAAATCAGGTGATATCTGAGTTTTTACGCTTTCATGGAGCCAGAGGAGTCCTTTGGCATCAAGGAGAGGCTAATTCTGTAGCATCTAGTTTCCCTTTCTCCGCAAATGATTATACCACTCATATCTCTCAGGTTATAAAGACGAGCAGAGAAAACCTAGGTTTTGATAGACTAAGTTGGATGGTTGCTCAGGTGTCTTGGGCAAAATATGGAATCACAGGACCAGACGACCCAAGCGATCCAAACAGAATGGATTTGAGAAATGAAACAAGATCGGGTCAATTAAAGCTGACCGAAATCGACGAAGATACTTTTTTGGGACCAGACTCTGATTTGATAGTAGGTTATAATGGGTCTGACTTAAGAGATGATGGTGTACACTTTTCTTTTCTGGGTCAAACGCAACTTGCTGCCCTTTGGAATGAGAAAATGGACCAAAGGTATTTTAATCAGTCTGTGCCGTTTATCGCCGGTAAGTCTCAGCAATCCATTCAAGGTTTGGGTATTATTCGCCAAAACTGTCTTTGGCAGAAAGCTAATGTCATCTTAAATTCAGGACTTAAACCAAGATTCAAATTGGTTTCTGGACCGGCAGAGGTTTTTGGAGACTCTATAAGGTTTAAGAGAGATGGGATTGTGAGGATAAAAGTCCTGGCAACCGGTGATGAATTTTATGCTGACTTTGAATCTGAAGAAATTGTTTTGAACGCTAATGTGGGTTTTACCAAACCTATCTTGTCTGATAGTTGTCAATTTTTTAGAGCTAATGAATCTGTGATTTTAAGGGCTTCTTGTGTTTCTGGTTTGCCTTATTGGTACGGAGACAGTCGTTTAAATGAGTTTTTGGGGTCTAAAAGTGAACTAAGTATATCTCCAAAAAAGGATAAGATCTTTTATCTTTCTTGTTCGGCTGGCTGTGATGATGGACTTTCGTCCAAATATGAATTGATAAAGATTAATGACTTATCAACTCCTAGAGCATTCAATTTCAAAGGACGACAAAAACTTAGGTTAGCTTCCAGAGAGGCTTTGGAATATAACAGAACTGTCAGCGACAAATCTGTCAGATTAACTTCTAATAAATCAATTTTGTTAAACCCCGGAACACAGATTAAAGTTGGAGCCGTCTTTGAAGCACAAATCAAAGGCTGTAAGAACCCTTAGGAAGCATTCTTTATTTGTGCTGCATTCTAAACTTTTTTGCCAAAAAGCTTAGAAATGTTAAGTGGCTTAATTTTTGATTAACTTTGTTAAAAACGTGCATTAAAAAACACTACACATTTGACATTCAAAGAACTACAATTAGATGACAGATTATTGGAAGGCCTAGACGCCATTGGCTTTGATAAAGCCACACCAATACAAGAATTTGCTATACCCAAAATTATAGAGAATAAGGATTTAATAGCCTGTGCTCAGACGGGTACTGGAAAAACCGGAGCTTTTATTTTACCTGTACTGCATAAGATAGCTCAGATGCCAGAGGAAGAAAGGCATTTAAACACGTTAGTTATTACGCCGACTCGCGAATTAGCCATTCAGATAGATCAACAGGTGGAAGGCCTATCCTATTTTACAGGAGTAAGTTCTATTCCTGTCTATGGTGGGGGAGATGGAGATACTTTTGTGACTCAAAAAAGAGCTTTAGAAGCAGGTGCAGACATAGTTATAGCGACGCCTGGAAGGCTAATAGCCCTAATGAATTCTGATAAAGTGGACTTTTCTAAGCTCCAACATCTGATTTTAGATGAGGCAGATCGTATGTTAGATATGGGGTTTTTAGGAGATATTCTTCGTATAACGTCTTATTTACCAGAGAACAGGCAAACGCTTTTGTTTTCGGCCACTATGCCGCCTCAGATAAGGCAGTTAGCCAATAAGATTCTTAAAAACCCAGAGCAGATTAATATTGCGATCTCAACACCTGCAGAAGGGATTAATCAGCAAGCCTATGTGGTTTATGATACACAGAAGCTTCCATTACTTACAGCTATTTTAAAGGATGAGTCCTTTAAAAGCATCATTGTTTTTTCTTCCTCTAAAGAGAATGTAAAGAATATAGAACGAGAACTTAACCGATACAAACTCGGGGCGAAAGGTTTCAGTTCTGACTTGGACCAAACAGCTAGAGAAGACCTGATGAACATGTTTAAGGCAGGGAAAGTACGTGTCCTCATAGGGACTGATATTATCTCAAGAGGAATAGATGTTACAGGGATAGACTTAGTCGTCAATTTTGACTGTCCTCCAGATCCGGAAGATTATATACATAGGATAGGTAGAACAGCACGAGCAGGAAGTGCAGGGACAGCTATTACCCTAATAAATCCAAGAGATCAACCTAAGTTTTTTAGGATTGAAAGTCTCATAGGTAAGGACGTACCTAAACTTGATATTCCTAAAGAATTAGGGGAAGGCCCAGCATATACTCCTGAGAAAAAACAAAGTGGTGGTGGTTATAAAGGAGGCAAGGGTGGTAAACCTTTCAATAAAAACCGCAGTGGAAGCGGCGGAGGTTATAAAGGAAAGTCAAATTATAAAGGTGGCGGATCTAGGCACTCTAATTCTGGAAATAATCAGCCTAAGGGCTAATATCTAGGTTTTGAATGGATGCGAACTCTCTTAATACTAAGTATAGTTCAAGCGGCATTTTTGTCTGCATTACTTTTTTCAAAAAAGGACAAAACGCTTAGCACAATGTGGTTAGCAGCGTGGCTGCTGCTCATGATGGTTAATCAGTTTTATTTTCTAGCCATTTACTTTTATCCGAAAGCTCTTCCACTAGAAGGGCTTTTGATGCTATCCTCTTTTCCTTTATTATCGGGGCCGCCTTTCTTTCTTTTTGTAGCGAGTTTGATAAACACTACAATCAAGGCATTCTGCCTGCATTTCATGCCGGTTATATTTTTCCTAGCCTTTATTTTTTTTGACAAAGTCTGATGTTATCATAGATAATGGTTTTTTGATTGGCAAATCTGATACCTATGCTCTTTTCCATCATTATTATGGCTATTTATTCGCGATTTTGCCCTTGATGTATGTTTTATGGGGCCACAAACTGCTGGATTCATTCTGGATAAAAATTCAAGATAAGTTTTCTAATCTGGCCAAGATAAATCTTAGGTGGCTTAAGCTCGGGCTTCAATCTGTCTTGATTTTCTTTATTATTTTATTCCTTTGTATTTACTTCGCTACGAATATGGAGCTGTTTGATAGGTCTATTTCTTTTAAGTTGATAGCGACTTTTAATACAGTGTATATTTTTATCATTGGCTATTTTGGGTTCAAGCAGACCCCTATTTTTCTGATTTACAGATAGAAAAAGAGCACTGTACAAAGTTTGGGAAATATAGAAAATCAGGATTAACAGAAGAATTAGCCAACGTTTATAGAAAAAGGCTAGAGGTCTTAATTAAGAGTGAAAGACTTTATTTAGAGGCGAATTTAAATGCAAAGTATTTGTCAATACGCCTAGGTATGTCCACAAATACATTCTCTCAATTATTAAATCAACACGAAGGCAAAACGTTCTATCAATACATCAATGATTTATGTATTGAAGTCGTGGTTGGTTTAATGGAGGATACTTTAAATGACAATATTTCTATGGAAGGTTTGGCCTATGAATCTGGATTCAACTCACGGTCTACCTTTGCAAAGGCTTTTAAGTTAAAAATGAACATGAGCCCTGCAGAATTTCGTAGAAATTTGACTTAGTCTATTCGCTAATACAGTAGGCTTGTTGTTTTTTGGTTGATTTGAATTCAAAAAACAACATCATGAGAGAAACATTACATCAATTTAACATCTATACACACATTCTTTTTGGAAGCCTGGCCATGCTGGTAGGCCTTTGGCCAATCTTTACACCCAAAGGAAAACGGAAGCATAAAAGAACAGGAAAGCTTTACCTTTTAATGGTCTGCGGTGTACTAGTTACCGCGCTATTTGGGGCCTTATTTTTTAACTTTAGGCCATTTCTTTTTCTATTGACCATCCTTGTTTTCTATACCTCTTTTGTGGGTTATAGAACTTTAAAGCTTAAGGAGAGAAAGCCAGAAGTCATAGATAGACTAGTTAATGTTTTGGTTTTTAGTACGGTAGGCTTTTATTTCTTCCTATTTGATATAGATGCCGCGGCAATGACTAAGCCCGTTGTTTATGCTACAGCTTTTGTCTTATTGTTACATGTGGTGTATGATTTCGGGAAGAATTTCTATAGCCAACAGTGGCTTAGGAGGACATGGCTAAATGATCACATCATTAGAATTATTTCATCCTTTGGCGGATTAATATGTGCATTTGCTGGAAATGTACTTGATGAATCATACCAACCGTATAGCCAGATTTTACCTTCAGTAGTTGGTTATGTATTAATCGCGTATTTTATTTTTAAGTTTAGAAATTACTTGAACCCTTAAAAGCCCTTACTGTTCCCGCCATCTACAGGAAGAGACACAGAAGTAATGTAAGAAGAAGCATCTGAGGCCAAGAAAACGGCTGCGTTTCCTACGTCTTCTATTTTCCCCCAACGATTCATATGAATCTTATCGAAGGCTTTGTCTTTTCTGGCCGGATCGGAGTTCATTGCTGTAAGCATCATATTGGTTTCTATAAAACCTGGGGCTATGGCGTTTACGCGGACATTGTCCTTACCAAACTCGGAGGAGAAGGCCATCACTAAACCTTCCACACCTGTTTTAGAAGCGGTGTAAGAAACTACCCTGTCAATGCCATAGTAAGCGGCCATACTTGATATCATAATAATGGAGCCAGATTTACGGGCAGTCATATTTTTTCCTACCTCTCTTGTCAATGCAAACACACCATAAAGGTTCGTCTGGATGATACGGTCAAATTCTTCATTCGTGACTTCTAACGCTGGTTTCTTTTGGTTTACACCTGCATTATTAACTAGTATGTCTATTGCTCCAATGTCACTTTCTATCTTATCTACAAGTAATGGAAGACTATCGAGTTCTGTTATATCATTGACAAAATACTTAACATTTCTCCCTAACTTATTTGCTGTTTCTTTCAAGACTTCTTCTCGTCGGCCAGTGATTATAACGATTGCTCCAGCCTGCACGAAACATGTTGTAATGGCCAAACCGATACCCGTTCCTCCTCCAGTTACTAGTGCTATTTTCCCTTCTAGTGAAAATTTGTTCATGACAATTGTCTTTTTATGGCGACTTCCATTCCTCGTAACTCAGCTAGTCCTTTTAATCTGCCCATATAGGAGTAGCCCGGGTAATATTTTCTGTCGCTATCACTCCAAAAGTGATGACCATGATCTGGACGCATAGGTATCGCTGTGACCTTTTCGTTATTATTTTTCCTTCTTTTTTCCTCGAGTAATAGAGCTTCTATCACATGGTAGAAGTCTACGTCTCCGTCCAAGTGTGGGGCTTCATGGAAATTTCGGGAGCCTACTTCACGTTTGGTAGTTCTCAAATGAATGAAGTGAATTCTACTCCCAAACGTCTGAATGATACTAACCAAATCATTATCTGGTCTGACACCCAAGGAGCCTGTACAAAAAGTAAGGCCATTAGCCGGATTGTTATAGGCTGCCATTAATTGACTAATATCATCTTGAGTGGATAATACCCGAGGTAAACCTATAAGTGGTCTTGGTGGGTCATCTGGATGAATACATAAATTGACACCTACCTCAGCAGCCACGGGTCCAACCTGCTGCATAAAGTAATAGAGGTTTTCTCTTAACTCTTTATCTCCAATCTCGCCATATTCGTCTAGAAGTGCTTGAAAAGAAGCCAAGCTAAATGCGTCGTCAGTACCTGGTAAACCCTGAAGTATAGCTGCTTTTAGCGTGGTTATATCTTCTTCTGTCATGTTGTTGAACCTCGCTTTTGCCAAAGCTTGAGTTTCTTTATCATAATCGGCTTCGGCTCCTTTTCTTTTAAGTATAAGTAGATCGAAGGCTGCGAAATCGAGATAAACAAATCGCAATGCATAGGAACCATCAGGCATTTGATAAGCCAATTGAGTTCGGGACCAGTCCAAAACAGGCATAAAATTATAGCAGACAGTGGTCACTCCACATGCCGCTAAGTTCCTTAGTGAGGTTTTGTAGTTTTCTATATAATTGATTTTACCATCTATTCCCTTTTTGATGTCTTCGTGTACAGGAAGGCTCTCTACGACATCCCAAGTCAGTAAGGAGAACTTGTCATTGTCTTCTTCAATGATATCAATACGTTCCTGTATGGCCTCTTTTGACCAGGTTTCTCCAACAGGGATCTGATGTAAGGCATTTACTACACCGGTGCAGCCGGCTTGGCGTAAATCCATCAAGGTGACTCCGTCGTTTGGGCCGTACCATCTCATGGTATGTTTCATGTAATCTCTTTAAGATGAGTTTAAAATTCTGTCCTAGAGATATGAATCGACTAGGAGACAAGTGGGTAAATATACAAATTATTAAAAAATTTCAACCGATTGCATAAAAAAGGCTTTTTAGAATATTTCTTATTTTTGACAGAATTAACGACTATCCTTTTAATGAAAAAAGAGATTACCATTTATGATATCGCTGATCAGCTCAATATTTCACCTTCTACGGTGAGTCGGGCATTGAATGATCATCCCGCTATCAACGAGAAGACCAAAGAGCGAATTAATGAAATGGCATTGGAAATGGGATACCGTTCTAATTTATTTGCTAAAAACCTTCAGGCTCAATCAACAATGACGATTGGTGTGATCGTTCCTAAGCTTGATTCCTACTTTATGGCTACAGTATTGGCTGGTATGGAAAAAGAGGCTAGTAAGGCGGGCTATAATCTTTTGATAACACAATCCTTGGAATCATTGGCTAAAGAGATAGCCAATGCGGGAACGATGTTTAAACAAAGGGTAGATGGCTTGCTGGTTTCAACAATCGTCGCTACGGAAAAAGTCACGCATTTTGATCCTTTCTCACAGAAAGGTATTCCTACTTTATTCTTTGATGGAGTTTTTGATTTTGGCAAAGCTCCAAAAATTGTGATTGATAATGAGAAGGCAGGTTATGAAGCTACAAAGCACTTGATAGAGCAAGATTGCAAATGCATCTACCATATTACTGGTGAGGTAAAGAGGAAAGTTTATCAAGATAGGTTTCATGGCTATTTAAAGGCCCTAAAAGAATATGATTTGCCCTTTAATGAGGATATGCTTTTTATAGATAGTTTGAATATAGACAGAAGTTATGAATTAAGTCAATATTTACAGAAAGCCACGTTAAAACCAGACGGCGTTTTTGTTACTAACGACTCTTGTGCTGCGTCACTGATGGCAGGTTTAAAGAAATTGGGCTATAGGGTACCTGAGGATATTGCTATTATCGGTTTTAATGACGACCCCATCACTAGGATAGTAGAGCCCAAATTAAGTACTATACATTATCCAGGAGAAGAGATGGGAGAAATAGCTGCTAAAAGTATGATCAGTCATTTGAATAAAGGTTTGGACTTTGAGATGACTAATAAAATCATTTTAAGGCACGATTTAATTGTAAGAGACTCCAGCAGGAAGAAGTAAACTAGAATCTCCATAGCTTAAAAATCGGTAATTATTTTGTAGAGCAAAATCATATACTTCTTTCCATTTATCTCCTATAAGAGCAGAAATCAATAGAAGTAAAGTAGACTTTGGTTGATGAAAATTGGTAATGATTCCGTTACAAATTTTAAACGTATAAGAAGGAAAAATATAGATTTCGGTATCCCCAATAAGTTCCTCTATTTGTTTAATGGTCATATACGTCAAGATGGCTTCTAAAGCTATTTTTTTTGAAGGCAAGTCTTGACTTTGATCCTGATAAGGGTCAAGCTTTTCTATTTTAAAGACAAGATCTTTAGTTGCTGACTTTAGTAGCTTTTGCCCAAACCAGTACAAACTCTCCAAAGAACGCATAGATGTGGTTCCTACCGGTATAATTGGGCCAGTAGACATAGATAGGTTTTTAATGAATGACTTACTGAAAACGATTTGTTCAGAATGCATATGATGCTCTAGGGCATTCTCTGTTTTTACAGGCTGAAAAGTGCCAGCTCCCACGTGTAGCGTAATGAATGAATGGCCAATTCCAGCGTTTTTTAAACTGATAAAAGTATCATCTGTAAAATGTAGGCCAGCTGTAGGTGCCGCCACAGCCCCGTCGAATACGGAATAGACGGTTTGGTAGGTGTCAAGATCCTGTTCTTCGGTTTCTCGGTTTAAATAGGGCGGGAGTGGAATTTGTCCAAAGGTTTTAACTAGTTCTGCAAAGCTCACACCTCCCGTCCATCTGAAATGAACCAAGTTCTTATCCTTATCTTCAAGACAAGCCTTAACGTTTATTTTTAGATTATTTTCTCCTGATAAGTTTAATTCTAAGATTTCTCCTTTCCACTTTTTTTTATTCCCTATCATACATTTCCAAGTGCTCTCTAGGCTAGACTCCATGACTTGAGAAACGATATTACTAGGAGCAACAGGATCCAACAGGAATATTTCAATTAAAGCTCCAGTTTGCTTTCTAAAGAATAATCTTGCTGGAATTACCTTAGTATTATTGAAAACAAGATGGGCGTTTTTGGGAAGGTGCTGTGCTAAGGAAGCGAAAGAGCTATCGGTAATTTCTCCCTGTTTATAAATCAAGAGTTTAGAAGAGTCACGTGGACGGACTGGATACTTGGCTATGCGAGGATCTCTGAGGTCATAGTTATAATCCTGAATTTTTATTTCCGGTAACTTTTTCAACTTTCTGAAGGAGGACTTAGCAATATTCTTAGTGGGACAGAGAATAGAACAACCATAAACATGATAGCCCCTGCGATAAGAAACCAAGTATAATCTCTATCAAGATTTTTGGCGACTTCATTATTTACCGTTTGTAAACCAAGGAGTACAAAAACTAAGTATGAGTTTACAAAAGCCGGTATAGCGTCTAACCAACCAGAGATAATAAGTTTTAATTGTTCTTCGTGTTTTGACCAAGGATTAACCTTCAATAAACGCTCAAAACTAACTTTGGCAATTTGACTTTTTATAAGTCCAAACAATAGGTTTAAGCCAACAATAATGGCTACTGAGACATAAAAGAAAGTCTGTTTATCTATGAACCCAATAGGCCTACCCGCACCATTATGTTTGAAGGCTATGGAGTCTGGTAAACCCAAGTAACAGAACATTAAGAGACCCAATAGAAAGATGAAGGCGGCTTTACGCCAATAATTGAAGAAGATACTATACATTATAATAGCCAGAATTTCTTGCGGCGGTATTTATTTGTATGCAAATTTAAACTTCGATTTTTTAAGTTTCTTATTTTAAGAAGGCTTTCTGAAAAAATTGAAACAAATAGCTTGTTTAGACGGTTCTTAAATGGAATCTTATTCAAGATTCATAACTAAATTAAAAAAATGGCAAAGATATACACCAAAACAGGTGACCAAGGCACTACGTCTTTAATAGGAGGGACTCGAATTAGTAAAGGGGAATTAAAAATTGAGGCATACGGTACTGTAGATGAACTGAATTCTTGGATTGGTATGTTGAGAGACATTAGCGAGGCAGAAGCTAGAAGAGAACTTCTGAAAGAAATTCAAGATAGGCTATTTACCATTGGATCAGAGATGGCGTCAGAGCCAGGTAGTGATTCAAAGAAACTGCCAGACTTAAAGGAAGGGGATATAGAGCTACTTGAATTGGCTATTGACGAGATGAATGACAGTCTGCCTCCATTAAAACATTTCGTTTTGCCGGGTGGTCATCAGCATGTCTCTTTTGCTCATGTAGCTAGGACAGTTTCAAGAAGGGCTGAAAGGTGTGCTATTCGCCTACATGACGAAGAAGGTTTGAGTTTTTTAATCATCAAATACTTAAATCGCCTTTCAGATTATCTTTTTGTGCTTTCTCGAATGATGGTTAAAGAAATGAAGGCCGAGGAAGTTAAATGGGTCCCGAGAATATCTTAAAGCGGATAGATAATTCCACCAGTTTGATACAAAGAAATAAAAGGAACACCCAAAGAGTCTGCCTGTGATTGAATAATTGCTACTCTGTACTTTGAGTTAGTATCATCTAAAATTAATATTTTTGGATAAGAATCAAGTTGTTTTTCAAGATTGTAAAGGGCGTTGTTTGAAACCAAAATGTAGTCGAACTCGTCCTTGATTTTTCCTTTAACATATTTCTGAATCCAAAGATATCTCTTTTCACCTAAGGTGAATTCTAGCATGCCCTTATCAGCTTGAGGTACCTTTATTTCATAATGCTTTATGCCTCTATCATCGTAGTAGTTTTTTAGATGAAAAT
>JBNMFK010000087.1:0-13173 GCA_051269965.1 Algoriphagus sp.
GCTCCATCTAAAACCATCATAGCAGGATAGCTCTTCTTCATATGCCCAATCAAAGGTTCCGTTTATAAGGCTGGGGTTACCACTAGTTTTGGTAAGCTGTTTTATTTTTCCAGAGGTCAAATCTTCTACATAAATGTTTCTATTACTCACGTAGGCCGCCTTTGAACCATCGGGAGAAAATTTTGCAAACATTAAGCTGGCAGCAGGTAAAGATTTACCCAATTGCTGCAGTTCATTATTTCCTAAATTAAGCACCCAGTAATCTCCTCTGGTTTCATATCGCCAAACTTTTTGAGTATTGGTAAAAACCATGAGCATGCTTTGGTCTTGTGTAAAATTGAAGTTTTTAATTGTTAGTCCTTTGGTTTGGCCCGTTGGTATAAACTTATCCGCCGAAATCATGGTGCTGTATTGCTGGGTTTTTAGATCAAATTCAACAATAGAACCTTTTTGAGCTATTAAATAAGCATCCCCTTCAGGCGTCCATTTTGTACCTGTGCCAGGCTGGGAAATTCCTTGAAAAGAAAGTAAAAATAAGAGTACGATTAGTCTGAGTTTCATAAAAATATAGATGATGAGGTGCTAGACAAAATTAATAAAATCTAAGAAAAAATCGTGAATTTAATTGATCACTATGTAAGTATTGGTTAGTAATTTCTAGAGAATACCTATTTTTGAACTCATAATAGAACTACCTGTAAAGAAATATAAATGCGTATAGCCGTTTTAAAGGAAACTAAATCCTACGAAAAACGTGTGGCCCTCACGCCAGATGTTATCAAATCGCTTGTTAAAAAGGGTTTTGATGTGTGTATAGAAAAGGGAGCAGGAGATAATTCAAATTTCTCTGATCAACAATTCATTGATGCTGGTTCTAGTATTGGAAAGAACGCAAAGGATACTTGCCAGGCTGATGTTATTCTAAAAGTAAACGCCTTTACTGCGGAAGAGGTAAGTTTGTTTGCAGATGCTTCTGTTTGTATTTCTTTCATGTACGCATACACCACACCAGAGGTGCTAGATGTCATGAAAAAGAAGAATATTTCTTCTTTTTCTATGGATGCAGTGCCACGTATCTCCCGTGCTCAAAAGATGGATGCTTTGAGTTCTCAGGCCAACTTGGCAGGGTACAAGACTGTTTTGCTTGGAGCGAATGCTTTAGGTAAAATATTCCCACTTATGATGACGGCCGCAGGCACCATTACACCATCAAAGGTGCTTATTTTCGGGGCGGGTGTAGCTGGTTTACAGGCTATAGCCACGGCTAAAAGACTTGGAGCTGTGGTGGAGGTAACAGACGTACGTCCAGAAACTAAGGAGCAGGTGGAGTCACTTGGCGGAAGATTTTTAAGCGTAGAAGGAGCTGAAGCCGTAAAAGTGGAAGGCGGCTACGCCAAGGAAGTATCGGCAGATTTTTTACAGAAACAAAAAACACTAATTCAAGATAAGATAAAGGATGCGGATATCGTCATCACTACGGCATTAGTGATAGGTAAAAAGGCTCCTGTTTTAGTAAGCGAAGAAATGGTTAAATCTATGAAAACAGGTTCAGTCATAGTGGATATGGCTGTGGAATCAGGAGGTAATTGTGAGCTAGCTGAAATGAATAAAACGGTAGTGAAACACGGTGTCACCATTATTGGCGAATCAAACTTACCTTCTCTTTTACCCGTGAATGCAAGTCAATTATACGCGACAAATATCAGTACGTTGCTCCTTCATTTGGCAGACAAAGATGCTTTCAAATGGGAAATGGACGAAGAAATCACTAAGGGCTCTTTAATTACGCACAAAGGAGAGATAGTACATGAATTCACAAATAAAATTTTAGGAATAACCTAAAGTTGGACAGACGCAGAATACCAATGATTTGTTAGAAATATACTTTTTAATCAGTCTTTGAATCGAACCATAACGTCAATCATATTTTCAAACAGTTATAATTATGTCAATAGAATCATTAATCATTCTTTTTTACATTCTAGCACTAGCTAGTTTTTTAGGCTTTGAATTAATCAATAAAGTACCGCCTACGTTGCATACCCCATTGATGTCGGGGTCAAATGCTATTTCGGGCATTACCATGGTAGGAGCTATTTTGGCCTGTAACGAGTTAGGTTTTTCTACAGTGAGTAAATGGTTAGGCATGTTGGCTTTAGTGCTCGCCACTATTAATGTTGTTGGAGGTTATACGGTAACTGATAGGATGCTTAAAATGTTTAAGAAAAGGTAAAAAATATAAAGTGCCTAATAATGTCGTATTAGGCATGAAATAGTGTACTCCTAATCGTATTTTCAATAAGAGAAATTTTATAAGTATGGACATATATATTCAAATAGCTTACCTCGTCGCTTCGATACTATTTATCATTGGTATCAAGAAAATGGGTAAAACCCGTGAAGCTCGTAAGGGGAATCAATTATCCTCACTAGGCATGCTTATAGCTGTTTTGGCTACGATCATACAGGTTACAAATGTTTCATTGGTTGAAATTTTGATTTGTATTGTAATAGGTTCTGCCATTGGACTTTTCATAGCATTTAAAGTAGAAATGACGCAAATGCCAGAAATGGTAGCTTTGTTTAATGGTTTTGGCGGTTTGGGCTCCTTGGCAGTTGCCTTGTCCTATTATTGGCTTAATTCTCAGGAGTTAGGGAATTCTGTAGATACCATTACAGGCACCAGTACAGCCTTAAGTATCTTCATTGGTGGGCTTACTTTTACAGGTTCTATCATAGCTTTCTTAAAACTCAATGGAAGAATATCAGGGAATGCCATCACTTTCAAAGGACAACATTTCCTTAACCTTGTTCTTTTGGGTCTTGCTATCTTGGCATCAGTCTTTGCCATCATGTATCAGTTAGATGCCAAATATATTTTGGCCTTAGTGGGTCTAGCTCTGATTCTTGGTATTTTAGTTGTGCTACCTATCGGAGGAGCAGACATGCCTGTGGTTATATCTTTACTAAACTCTTATTCTGGAATGGCCGCATGTGCTACGGGTTTTGTTTTAAATAACAATGTTTTGATAGTCTCTGGGGCCTTGGTGGGAGCCTCTGGAATCATCCTAACGCAAATCATGTGTAAAGCCATGAATAGGTCTTTAATCAACGTGCTTTTGGGAGGCTTTGGTCAAACGGCAAGCACAGTTGGAGAAGATACTGACGAAATTCAAGTTAAAGAAGTGGGCGTTGAAGAAGCAGCTATGCTTTTTGATTCGGCCTCGTCTGTGATCGTGGTTCCAGGATATGGCATGGCTGTGGCTCAGGCACAGCATGTTATTCGGGAATTGTCTGAGGAATGCGAAAAAAGGAATATTGATTTTCGTTTTGCTATTCACCCTGTGGCAGGTCGTATGCCTGGTCATATGAACGTACTTTTGGCCGAGGCTAATATTTCTTATGATAAACTCATAGAAATGGATGAAATCAATGGGGACTTCCAAAATACAGACCTAGTTTTCGTAGTGGGAGCCAATGACGTAGTAAATCCAGCGGCAAGAGAAAATCCAGAAAGCCCTATTTATGGTATGCCGATACTTAACGCAGATAAGGCTCGTACAGTTATTGTGAGTAAGCGTAGTATGGGTAAAGGATATGCAGGGGTTCAAAATGAACTATTCGGCTATGATAATTGCTTAATGCTTTTCGGAGACGCTAAAACTACGATAGGTAAATTGGTCTCTGAGATGAAAGAGATCTAACTTGCAGCTTCATTCGCTTTGGAGTCCAAAGTCTTAATGGGAACAGAATGTTTTAGTTAACTTTATGTATTAATTTTTCTAAATATCAAGGCAAATGAAAATAGCTCTTACCTTTTTAGTATTCGTGGCAGTTGGCTTTATAACCATCAATTTCACTACAATCAAGAACTTATTGGCCAATAAAAAGGATGTGGCTACCCTATCAAAAAATATGGAAGAATTAGGCTCTTTTTATGATTTTAAAATGAAGTCATTGACTGGTCAAGAAATTGATTTGTCTCAATACAAAGGAAAAAAAGTGGTTGTGATGAACGTAGCATCTCAATGCGGTTACACGCCTCAATATGCTGATTGGCAAAAGTTTCATGAAGCATATGGTGAAAAAATTATTATTTTGGGCTTTCCCGCCAATAATTTTGGTTCACAGGAATCTGGAACAAATGAAGAAATTGCTACTTTTTGTGAGGTTAATTATGGGGTGAAATTTCAACTATTTGAGAAGATTGATGTCATAGGTAAAAATCAGCATCCTTTATTTAAATGGCTTAGTAAAAAGGATTTGAATGGCTGGAATGACAAAGCACCAACATGGAATTTCTGTAAATATGTCATAAACGAAGAAGGCAAAGTAACAAATTTCTTTGCGTCTAACATCAAGCCAGAAAATGCAGAATTTAAAGCTGCTGTAGGTATTTAATTAGCAATAATAGTCGCTTTTGTAGGGCTGATTCTCGGTGAGTATGCGTCCAAAATAGATTCGATTTGTAATGCTTTCGAGGTTATATCTAGTAGCTGATTGCCTCTTCCATTAGAATCAATCCCAAGAAATATATTAATTTTCCGGGAGCCTTCGTGTTTACTACACACCTACCCAATAAGTCATAAAGCGTGAGACTAAACGGGGAGCTTTCGTTTTTCGGCACAATGGAAATCTTTTGTTGTGTTGATTTTGGATACATCGTTGGCTCAAAGGAACCAAACAGTCATCTCTAAAATTTAGCTGAGCGTAGTAGGTATGTAAAATTGAGTAATACGAGTCATTACCTGTTGAATAATTGTAAGGCGGGTTTCTATAGCAGCTTTTTAAGATGAAAGTGCTGTCAATTGCGAATAGACTTATAAGTGTAGTGAAACCATCTAGTATTAATGAATTTCGTTGAGTAGGGTAATTAACCTATTGCCGTATGTATAAATGTCTTTCACTTCTTGAAGTTCAAATTAATTGTTTTTAATGTGCTAGAATGACAATTGTCCACTAGATGAGTAATGGCATTCGGCGTCTAGAAGAACCATATAATATCCATATTTAAGCATTCTGAAAATTTCTCCTCCATAGATTGAAGTACTTTTGTTTTCAATTCCTCTGAAGGTATTATCCAGTGAACTATCAGAACTATACCGAAAGCGACTGTAATAAAGACGGCCATCCGCTAGCGTATTTAATTCTTCCTTAATCTCACCGCCTTCCCATTTAAATGAGGGGTCTTCTGTACCGTCAAAACGATACTTTTTTAGGGTTGCATTGTCAAGTTTTAGATAATAGAAATGATGAATGGAATCTGCATGTATAATTAGCCCTGGGAGGGTAGAAGAAATCTGTTCATTCAGAGCATTAATTATTATCTTTTTGTTGTCAAATTCCCGTAAGAGAATACCATTGTTGTTCAATACAATGTGGTTTCTATAATGTTTCACAGTACGGTAAATCTCTTTGGTATCTCGATATTTAACATAAGTTCTATTTTCGGTGTAAGGATTTTTATTAGTCATCTAAAAAGTTCCGTTTTCAAGTACTTTAAGACTAGTAATCGGAGCTTTGAAGTTTATTGATTTCGCCGGAATCATGAATGCCTCATCTTTTAGTGATTTGATCCAAAACTCTATTTTTGTTTTGGTCATCTTGAGCAAACAATTTACTATGAGCTACTGAAAAGAATAGGGGTAATTTTCTTTAAAATCGAATATTGGTGCGAGAGTCTCATCTTTGAGTTAAAGCAACAAATGCTTAGAATTGTTATTCGAAGCTACTCTAATGAACAATTCATCTGATTTTAAACATTTATAAAGTCACAATATGTGTTTAAATCATTAGTCAATAATGGAAGAGGAATGAAAGGGTAAACCTCTTATCCTTCAGGGTTATATCTTGCTAATGGTGAAACAGAATTTTCGCCATAAGTAATAGCAATAATGTATACGTGGTTGTTTTTAATACGAGCATTTAAATTTTTCGGGAATCCGCCAAATTTTCTGTCTTTGAACTTAAAAAAGAAGTATTTTCGAGTTATACGTATACCCACTGGACTTTTAAATAACTCAAAACTATGCGCATTCTCAAGTTCTGGAATTTTCGAAAGTAAGTACATATTTAAAACCAACCGAATCAATTTTTACTTGCTGAATGTTAACTCTAAAATCAGAGAAATATGCTTCCTTGAAATTACTTGTTCTGAAGTGGCCGACTCTTTCACCTTCCATATTCGTGCTTATGGTATACCCGTTTTCAATATAAGAGCCTCTTAAATGACCCTTAGTTTGGAGCAAAACATCATATTGTCATAAATCAGGGAAGGAGTGGTAAGTAAGTGGATAAGATGAGTTTGGAAAAGATTCAGAAGAAGAAATTAAATTATCTTTAGATAAACTATTTGAAACATGACTACGACCGGCTTCCTCAAAAAGAACTTTTCATTGAGTAACGCAAGGAATTTCACTGGATTTTGGGCACGATTACCAGGTAATTTATTGATATAAACCAGTTTTAGTTCCACATTTTGAATTAAGGAATTCTAAAAAATCAAATTCAGGATATTAGATCTCAGTTGCAGTAAAATGACATGTAGTGTCCGGTGCCAGAATTGGGTGATAAGCTGATATGGAAATTAAATATGAAATAATCAGAAGCCACTTTTTTATTTTCGGTTGTACAATAAGTTTTAGTAATATTATAGCATTTACAATAAGCGGGACTAAGGCTTTTATTCTGTAAGTTTGACAAAATCATAATTTAAAAAATGAAAAAATGGTTTTCTGCTGCCCGGCCGCGGACGCTTCCATTGGCACTTTCTAGTATTTTTATGGGGAGTTTTTTGGCTGCTTACGTAGGTAAATTTGACTGGCTTATTTTTGCTTTGGCCTGCCTTACCACTATTTTACTTCAAGTCTTATCTAATTTTGCCAACGACTACGGAGACACTCAAAATGGTGCTGACTCTGACGACCGGCAAGGGCCAAGCAGAGCTGTACAAACTGGCGAAATTTCAGCTCAACATATGTTTAGAGCTATCGTTGTTTTCGGTGGCTTGTCCTTGGTTTCTGGCATTTCATTACTTTATGTGGCGTTTAATATTGCTGACAGTAGTTTGTTCATAGGTTTTCTAGTGTTAGGTCTACTCTGTATTTTGGCGGCCTATACCTATACTGCGGGTAAAAGGCCATACGGTTATGCTGGTCTAGGAGATATTTCAGTATTTCTTTTTTTTGGTTTAGTAGGTGTACTTGGTTCTAATTTCCTTTTCACTTTGAGTTTTGATGCCATCAATGTCCTGCCTGCTTTAAGCTGTGGATTATTGGCTACTGGCGTTTTGAACTTAAATAACATTAGAGATATAGCATCAGACATCAAGGCTGGAAAAATGACTATTCCGGCTAGATTAGGTAAGTCAAAGGGCATTGTCTATCATTGGGCTTTACTGACGTTGGCTGGAGCAGCAGCCTTAGCTTTTACGCTTATAAGGGGTGATATGTCTTGGTGGTTTCTTTTGAGCTTTCCTTTGTTGCTGTTGAACGGTCTAAAACTCACTAAAATCACGAATCCAGATCCACTTCTGAAGCAATTGGCTCTCTCTACCTTAATTTTTGTCCTTGTATTTGGAGCATCTCTACTACTTTAGGCTTATTTTTTGTATTCATGTCGTTTTTGTCTAAGCTAAATCCTAATTTTGGACTAACCTTTTAACATTACATTAATGAAATTACGATTCCTTTCCTTTATACTTTTTATAAGTACTTTGTCTTATGGACAGCAAACCGCTGCCGATTATTTTGAACAGGGTGTAAGCAAAACCAGAGCGGGAGACTATACTGGAGCTTTGTCAGATTTTAGCAGGTCAATAGCTATGAATCCGCAGAATGCTCAAAGTTATTATAATAGAGGATTAGCCAAGCAGGCCTTAAAGGACCATAGAGGAGCAGTTCTAGACTTTGATAGGTCAATTGGAATGAATTCACGTGAGCCTTTAGCGTATTTATACAGAGGTATTAGTAAGTCCGAGCAAGACGAACCTCGCTCTGCTATACAGGACTTTAATAGATGCATAGAGTTAAAATCCGACGATACCTATGCCTACCTTCAAAGGGGCTTTACTTTAACTAAACTTGAGGAGTTTGAAATGGCAGTTTCAGATTTTAACAGAGTTATTGAGTTAAACAGTGATAAAAGCAGCAGCTATCAGGCATTTTTCTCTAGAGGTTTTTGTAAATCAAAACTGGGAGATTTCAAAAATAGTATTTCTGACTTTTCTAAATCTATAGATATTAACCCTAAACGTGCTCAGACATTCTCCGAAAGAGGTTTCAGCTATCTACAAGTAGGGGATTTTGTCAAAGCTATTGGAGACTTTGACGAAGCCTTGGAATTAAATCCTAATGATGGGGAGTCTTTCTATAGTAGAGGCTTTGCTAAAGCAAAGTCAGGTGATTATGTAGGAGCTAAGTCTGATTTTGATAGAGCCTTAAAACTCAATCCTTCGGATATCAAAGCATTATATGGAAGAGGTTTCTGTTATTCCAAGTTAAATAATCAACGAAGTGCGATTCAAGATTTCGATATGGCGATAAGCATTAATAATTCGAGTCTGGATTCTAAGGTATATTATTCAGGCCTCATGCCAGAGGAGAGGTTGACCGTTTTAAGGAATGCTGTAGTAGAGAATATTTTTCTTAGTACTTTCTCAGAGAACAGATCTGAAGCCTATTATTTAAGGGGTTTAGCTCATTTTAAAACTGGTAGAAATAAGGATGCTTTGGAGGATTTAACAACAGCCATCGACTTAAGACCCGGACTAGCCACGGCCCATTTTGCTAGGGGCTTGGTGCGTTCATCTGAGGGCTTGCAAAAGGAGGCTATGATAGACTTGACAAACGCTATTGATTTAAACCCCTATTATAAAGAGGCTTATTATGTCAGAGGATTAATTGGGCATGCTTTAGGAGATTCTAATGCTGGCTGTTTTGACTTAAGCAAGTCTGGCGAGTTGGGTTACGTTCAGGCCTATGATGTGATAAAGGATTATTGTAACTAATAAATAAGGCATGAAGAAAATACTTTGTGCTGTTGTTTATGTTTGGTCGGCTTGAGTTCTAAGGGGTAGTTTATAGATGGCTTATTAGATAATGTGTTGTCCCTTCGGAAGAAGGGCAACAAATGCTTAGGGACGCTTTAGGTTCACTTAGCTCGGGATTAAAAAAAGAAGTAGGTCAATCAGTTAGCTATTTTAAAGCAGAGGTTTTGAGTCAAGCAGGTGGTCTTAATAAATTAATCTCCTTGGTATGAAAAGGATTGGTAAAGATTGGGCAAAATGCTTGGTTTAGGCTTTCTTTTATGGAAAGCTGCGGCTGTCAAATTTTGTTGGGGTCTGATGAAGCTAGGTTTTTCAATAATGAGTTCTAAATCAGGAGAACTAAACGACTTGATTGGTAATACTGATGAGTTAGATGGTGGAGGTTGAGCTGCTAAGAAAACTGAAAAGGTCTTTTTGGTCAATTAGGTGAAATTCTAACAATGGCAAAGGGTATTTTATAAGAGCAATGTCTCTAAAAAAAGCGGGTCGCTCTTTCGAGTGTCTCGCTTTTTTGTTTCAGCTCGATTTTAATTGTGTGTTAGAAGGCTTACTAATCCACCAAGCCCAGGCTATAAAAAGAAATTGAACAGGAAGTCGAATCAACGCCACGTCATGACTTCCGATGGCTGGTTGCTCTGAAAAAACATCCATGACGTGCAGGGGAAGAAAGATGAGCATCAGAATAAATACTCCTGTAGCAGCCTGATATCTAAATTTGGGAATAAGAAGTCCAATACCTAAGATGATTTCTAAAAGTCCAGATCCATAATTCACTAGTTCTGTAGGTAAGAAATCGGGTATAAAGGGCTCATACATGACTGGTGTAAGGAAGTGATTTACACCACCATAAACCATAAAGGCAGCCATGAGATAGGTCAATACAGTTTTTAGGATTTTCATTTCTATGTTAGGGTTTATTTCTTTGCAAACTACGGAAGATAATTGAAGAGTAAAGCTTGAATTTTATTTCAGCTTTTTATCAAAACAGATGCTGTTCTCTACGCCTGCATACGGTCCATAATTGGGGATGACGGTGTAGCCGTTTTTCGTATAAAGGGCTATTGCATCTTTTTGTCTTTTACCTGTTTCTAAGATGCAAGAGGTGTATCCTAATTCTAACCCCCATTTTTCTAAGGCAGAGAGTATCTGAGTAGCTGTTCCCATATTTCTACCAGAAGTATGAACAAACATACGTTTCACTTCAAGCTGACCTTTGTCGAGGGCCTTCAATGCTCCGCAACCTATGGCTTGGCTATCCTTGTAGGCTACGATAGCATGCTGTATACGATCTATCTTATTGTACTGACTGTAAAAGGCATGGTCTTCACCATCAATCACAGCCAACTCTTGGTCGAGTTGGTTGACCAAATCTATGAAGTCTGTATCTGAAGAATGTGTACGTTTTATGCTTAGCATGAGTATATCTCTGATAGCACAAAAATACAGCTAATTCTAGAGCTCAAAATAGCTATTGGCTTTCTCCCAAGGCTTTCTGATTTAAACCTACCAAGCTATTCTGAATGTCTTGGATGGCATTATAGAGTAAATCTGAAACAGGGCGGTCGGTAGGGTTCAGGCTGCAGACGAAATGCCAAATCTCAAAAATAACTTCTGGTTTCATGTGATAAGGTAGATAAGCCTTATTGTCTGAATGAAACTGAATGGTGCCATCTGTATCCAAAGTATTGTAAAGGCGTTTGTACACGAGGCCGTCGTTTTGGGTGAGCACCACATACGTATCACCATCTTTTATATCATCAATGCTCTCTACATAGCGACCTATTACGTAGGCTCCACTTTCTAGTGGAGGCATGGAGTCTCCTTTGATAGGAAAAGCTCTAAACTTGCCACTGGTGGCGTAGGGTAAACTTATGCGAGGAAGGTTTTCTATAAATTCCTCGTCGGCATAGCCATCTAAATATCCGGCAGATGCCTTTAAGGGGACTAGCTCTATGAGGTCATTTTGGTCTTGATCCACCATGACGGGAAACAAGATTCTATTGCCACCTATTTTAAGTAGGTCACGGAGGTCTTGTACCTTGGTCAAGTCTATTTTAACCAGGGAGTCTATAGAAATACTGAAAAAATCTGAAAGTTGAATTAGCATTTCTATTGGAGGAGCAGCTCTGTGCTCTTCCCACGAACTTAAACGAGAGCGAGTAATGCTCAACTTCTCTGCCATGTTTTCTTGCGATAAACCCTTTAAGTGACGTAAGTGAGCGATGTTTTTACAGATTTTCTTCATAATTCTACTCTTTTGCTAAAATGCTTGGTACAAAGCTGCTCAAATATTATGCAATGTGCAAAAAATGGTAAAATACTTAGCAAAGAGAAGGGGCTCTGAATAGGTATTATTTGTGGCGAAAGCCTGCAGTATAAGTTGTTGCTACTGGCTTCAAATAATAAGCCATTCTTTTAATCTATAGAGAAAGTGGTCTTTTGAGTCTACAGGACACATTTCCTAATCTACAGATACAGGATTAAAGGTGAGGTAGCTCCAGTTGTCCGTAGGAAGTGTCTCTACAGCCAGTTCTCTTAATTGTGTAGGCGTAATGGCTTTTATGGCCTCAAAAATTTCTTCTAGTGTATTTACTTTATTTAAGTCTAGCAGGCTTTTGGCCATCATGAGCATAAAGCTTTGATTGCTTTCGTCAGACATTGCTAGCTGTCCCATAAGCTGCTCTTTTAGGGTTTTGAGCTGTAAAGAGCCCAACGTTTTTTCTTTAAGAAGATTTATTTCTTTGAGAATGAGCTGTTTGGCTTTATTCATTTTTTTACCTTCGGTAGCAAAATAAATGGAAGTATAGCCACAATCTGTGAAGGCCGTATAATTAGCATCTATACCATAAACGAGACCGTTTTTTTCTCTGAGGCTGGTATTCAGCCGTGAGTTCATACTGGGGCCTCCCAGTAGATTTATGAGAGCAAAATAGGCAATCCTGTTTTCATGGTGAAGTGAGTAGGAGGGCAGGCCTAGAGCCGCGTGTCCTTGGCTAATGGGCTTATCAAAGGTAAAGCTGGTGGGTTTATAAGCGAGGGGTTGGCTACGTTCGTTTTTGCCCGAAAATGGGGCTATCTCTATCAGGTATTTCTCTACGAGCTTAATGGCTTTTTTGAAAGAGATATTTCCCACGACAGAAACCACGATACGTTCTGTGTTTAAATTTTCTAGTATAAAGTTTTGTAGATCTTCTCTTTTGAAGTTTTGAACAGAGGATTTAGTACCGAGGATATTATTTCCAAGAGAATGGTCTTGGAAAATAACGCCATCAAAATCGTCTTGAAGGGCATCTTCTGGCGAGTCCAGGTACATCGACATTTCTTCTAAAATAACATCACGCTCTTTTTCTAACTGCTTCTCAGGAAAAATGGAGTTGAAAGTGATATCGCTCAAAACGTCTATGGCCTTTTCGAAATGGTTATCCAAAACAGCGGCGTAAAAGCATATTTTTTCTTTGGTGGTATAGGCGTTTAACTCGCCACCTACGGCTTCGAGTTTATTATTGATATGAAAGGACTTCCGTTTTTTAGTGCCCTTAAAAGCCATGTGTTCCCAGAAATGAGCCAAACCCACCTGATGGGGTTTCTCGTCTCTGCTGCCAATATCTAACATAATACCGCAATGCACTATCTTGGTATGCATCACCTGTTTATGTGCCAGTCTGATTCCGTTTGGCAGTGTATGAATATTATATTCTCTCATTTCTAATCTAAACCCCTAAAATAGTGGACAAAAATACGGATAATTGTACTTGAATCAGTTCAACCCGAAATGTACCCTAGAGGTTCGTTATAAGAGGCTAAATAGCAATAAATCAGACATTTAAATTAGTAAAGCAAGATAGCCTTTGTTTAAAGGATTAAAATGGTTTTATGGTCTGATTGAAAGTTCTTTAGAAATGTAATGGGACTTATAATGTATATTTTGTGTCTCATAAAATGAAGCTAATAGCAGACGGTGGTTCGTCAAAGACCAAATGGGGATATGGCTCAGGAGCCTCAATAACTTTTTTTGAAAGCCCTGGGATAAATCTACACTATATGTCAGATGAGGCTGTTTTAGCTAATCTGGCCAAAGTGAAAGATCAATTAAAAGGAGAAATTACCGAAATTCACTTCTACGGATC
>JBNMFK010000088.1:0-13085 GCA_051269965.1 Algoriphagus sp.
TGTGAATGTTGCACAAATTAAAAGGGTTTAATGCTTAATTTCGTTCAAAAGTTTAAAATTATGTTCAAAAACAAATTCTTGAAGTGGGGTATAGGTGTTATTTTCGCTTTAGCGGCACTTTATTCGCTTACAATGAATACCAAGGATTACGTATCCGAAATTAGAAGCAAGAGAGAAGGCTATAAAAATACGATGCAAGATTTGGAAGAGTCACCGATAGCTAGGATCAAGAATTTCGTAGATTTCAGGTATTTTGATCCAAAAGAAGAATGGAAACTTTTTGTTGATTTCGAATCCAACCCCTCTGATGAAACTTTTCCGATGATTATGACCGATAAGAGTGTTTCATCTATTGGAATGGCTGGCTATGCGGTTTTTAGCATTGAAGGAAAAGAGCAGCGTTTAATGCTTTTTGATGAGGGTAATCATTATCTATTACCCTTTACAGACGAGTCTAATGGGGAAGAAACTTACGGTGGTGGTCGCTATTTAAATGTAGAAAAAACGAGTAATAATAAATTGATGATTGATTTCAATGAAGCCCACAATTTTTACTGTGTCTATAATGAGAATTTCGTATGCCCTGTACCTCCCTCAGAAAACCACATTAGTGTACATGTCGATGCAGGAGAAAAAGTGTTGTTTATAAATCAGAATTAAAGCGGAATTTCTGTAGTATTTTTCACTTCAGACATGACGAAATAACTGTTGATTAAAGAGACTCCGGGAATTATGGAGAGCTTTAATTGATGAAACTTATGGTAAGTTTCCATATCAGGAACGATGATCTTTAAAAGATAGTCAAACCCTCCAGAAACAAAATGGCACTCTACCACTTCCGGCAATGAAGCCACCGCTTCATCAAATTTCTGAGAGATCTCTAACGTCTGCTTGGTCATTGTGACTTGGTTAAAAACAGTGAGACTATTCCCTACCTTTTTTCTATTTAAAATTGTGACGTATTTATCAATTACCCCACTGGCTTCCATCCGCTTTATCCTATCGAAAACTGGCGTTTGGGTCAGGTTTATTTTATCGGCTATTTCTTTGTAAGTAAGCCTAGAGTTTGCTTGCAGTAGCTTGAGTATTGTAACATCCGTAGCATCCATTTTTTTCATCATATAGTGACAGAATATTTCTCTTTTTATAACCTTTTTAAAGCTTTAGTAAAGAATATAGTTCTTGTAAATGTATAATAAATGTAAATATATTCTTACTTTTTTAAGTAAATAAAAAAATAATTCTGTTCTGTTATATTTGTGCACGCTTACACTTCATCACTATTTACAGTTTACTTTTAAATGTCAATTTCATGTTAGTAGGGATACCCGCTGAGATTAAAAATAACGAAAACAGGGTCGCCATGACTCCTGCTGGAGTTATGGAACTTGTGAAGTTTGGGCACCAAGTAATTATACAGTCAAATGCTGGTAGCAGTAGTGGATTTGAAAATACAGAGTATGTCTCTGCGGGTGCTCAAATTGTACCAACCATAGAAGATGTTTATGCTGAGGCCGAGATGATAGTAAAAGTCAAAGAGCCAATTGCATTAGAGTATGGACTTGTAAGAAAAGGCCAACTTTTATTTACCTATTTTCATTTTGCCAGTTCAGAGACGTTAACGCAAGCCATGAAAAAGAGCAAAGCGGTTTGTTTGGCTTATGAGACCGTAGAAAGTGCTGATGGCTCTTTACCCCTTTTAATTCCCATGTCGGAAGTAGCTGGTAGAATGGCCATTCAACAAGGTGCGAAATACCTTGAAAAGCCACTTAAAGGTAAAGGTATATTATTAGGAGGCGTGCCAGGGACACCTAGAGGGAAGGTGCTAGTCTTAGGCGGAGGTGTAGTAGGTACACAAGCTGCTAAGATGGCTGCAGGTTTAGGGTCTAATGTTATTATAATGGATGTTAGCCTAAAAAGACTTAGGTATTTGTCGGATATCATGCCAGCAAATGTTACAACCATCATGTCAAATCAGTTAAATATTTTGCAAGCTATAAAAGAAGCTGATTTGATTGTAGGGGCTGTATTGATTCCCGGAGCTAAGGCTCCACATTTAATTAAGAGAGAGATGTTGAAGCTTATGCGTCCTGGAACCGTGCTGGTAGATGTTGCGGTAGACCAAGGTGGCTGTATAGAGACCTGTAAACCAACTACTCATGAGAACCCAGTTTTCATTATTGATGATATTGTTCATTACTGTGTGGCAAATATGCCTGGAGTTGTGCCGTATACATCCACACTGGCCTTAACGAACGCTACGCTACCTTATGTGCTGCAGCTGGCCAATAAAGGTTGGGTAAAGGCCACACAGGAAAATGCGGAATTGGAAAAAGGTTTGAATATAGTTAATGGAGAAATAGTGCATAAAGGTGTTGCGGAGGCTTTTGCATAAGTAATCCACCAAATAAAAATACATAAAATTTTAGATTTCCTTAAACTGTTATGATGATGTAGACCCCGGAACTTTTCGGGGTTTTACTTTATGTGATAGTCTAAATTTATGCACATCTGTGGCCTTCCAGATTAATTGTTTTAAATTGGAAGAACGAAAACCTATTCAACCTACTATGAATCAATCTAAGTCAAGAAGGAGTTTTATCAAAAAAGCTGGTTTATCTGCTTTTGCTTTCAATTATTTTCCAAATTTAATGGCCAAAACGGCGGCCAGTGATAGGGTACAAATAGCCCATATAGGCGTAAACGGAATGGGGACTAATCATCTCAATTGGTTTGCAAAGCTTCCAGATGTAGATACTGTGGCACTTTGTGATGTGGATTCGCTGCACCTAGCCAAAGCTAAAAGTATTCTAAATCCGCAGCAACCTTCTATAATGGTGGATACCTATGATGACTTTAGAAGAATTTTAGACAGAAAAGATATTGACGCCATAACCTGTGCCACACCAGACCATTGGCATGCCCAAATAGCCATTATGGCTTTCCAAGCAGGTAAAGATGTTTATGGTGAAAAACCGCTTTCTTATTCGTCAAAAGAAGGACAAATGATGCTTAATGCTTTAAATGAGCATGGTAGCGTTTTTCAATTGGGTAATCAAATTCATGCAGGCGATAATTATCATCGTGTGGTAGAATTGATTCAAGCTGGTGCTATCGGGAAAGTGAAAAAAGTAAGATTATGGAAGACAGGTGAACCAAAAGTCTTTGAAAAAGCTAATTATCAGAAGGTTCCAGCTAACTTAAACTGGGATTTTTGGCAAGGACCGGCACCTCTAAGAGATTATCATCCAGAAAGGGCTCACTTTACTTACCGATACTTTATGGATTATTCTGGTGGCGTTTTCCAAGACTTTTGGTGTCATATTGCCGATATAGTTTGGTGGAGTATTTCACCTGATAAGTTAAAAAGAATTGATGCCAAAGGCATTATTAGTGAGGGTATAGGAGATACGCCAAAGGAAATTTCAATTGATTATAAATTTAAAGGCTTAGATATCCAGTGGACTTCTCAAACGCCAAATGTGCCTGGTGCGGAAGGAAAACAGATTGGGGCCTATTTTGAAGGAACGAAAGGAACATTGCTTTGCGACTACGGCAGTAGAGAAGTTAGGATTAACGGTGAAGTAATGAAGGACATTGATGGTATACCTAAAACGATAATTCGTTCGCCAGGGCATCAACAAAACTTCGTAGATAGTGTAAGAAGTAGGATTCAGCCGGAGTCGAATTTAGCCTACGCTAGAAAAATGACGCTTCCAATGCATCTTGGGTTAATTTCTTGGCAACTAGGAAGACCTCTTAAGTGGGATTATAAAAAAGAGCAGTTTAAAGGAGATGAAGAAGCTAATGCCTTATTATTCAGGGAGTATCGTTCTACTTATAATTGGATATAATTTAGGAATAGTGCTTAATCAAATCGGCCCATTCTTCTTCCAAAGAGACATTTGGATAGGGTAAGCCCATGTTTTTGTACCACCATCCTGCGTTAAACTTGTCGCCTTCTTTTCTATGGAGATATGCGTGGATTCTATCATAATCAGGATGCCCTTCTTTTTTTTGAGCTAATTCATGTGCAGCGTCCCAGTTTCCTTTATAGTCTTGCCAAAGGGCTTTTAGTAAGTCATTTGGTAGCTCTTTTACAGAGCCAACATCTTTTAGTTCTTCTTTTGTCATCGCTTAGTTCTTTCTAAATTTTTTGTAAGCCTTCGCACTTAAATACAGTATAAAACCAAATGCTAAAACTCCTGAAAAAAGATAAACGAAATTTACTACATCTTTTATAACAGCTAATAAAACGATAGAAACTAAAAATAAAGTGGGTAACTCATTTAAAAGTCGAAACTGAAAAGAAGTATAGGTTTCTAAACCTTTCTCTTGTTTTTTTATGATGGTTTTGCAATAAAACTGGTATAGGGTTAATAGAACGAGTAATGCTAGTTTTACTTTAATCCAGTTTTGACTTAGAATTCCAGGATTGCTAATGAGCATTAACAAGCCAAAAAACCAAGTAATCAGCATGGCGGGGTTACAGATGATTTTATAAACTCGCCATGCCATTTTTGTGAATTGGTCTTTCCAATCGTCTCTGATATGTTCCGGTTTTTCATTGGCCTCTGTGTGGTAAACGAAAATTCGAACCAGGTAAAACATTCCGGCAAACCATGAAACGAAACCAATGATATGAAAAGCTTTAAAGTATAAATAATATTGCATAACGAAAGGGAATGATGTTTGCAGTTAAAAATAAAAACAAAATTACAGCGTTAGCAATGAATTGAGCTATATGAAATCGAAAATTACGCTTGTTCTTTTATTTTTACTCACAACAATACTGAGTTTTTCCCAAGATAAAAGGGCTCAAAACTTTTTCGACAGGGGTAAAGATGCCTTTTTGAATAAAGAGTACAGCCAAGCCAACCTTTTCCTAAATAAAGCAATAGAACGTTACCCGGAATATAGTATAGTCTATTATCTCATGGGCCAAATGTCTTATGCCAGCAGAGATTTAGTAAATGCCAAGAAGCACTATCAAAAACTTCTTGAGTTAGAACCCGAAAATCTCTCTTATGTTTTGGCCTACACTTTTCTTGGTAATGACTATTTAAAACAAAATAAATATGCAGAGGCAAAAGTTTATTTAGTAAAGGCTCTAACTAAGATTCGAAAGGGAACTCCTAATTACCGACAAATAGAACGTCAAATAAAAGAGTGCTCTTTAGCATTAGAGATTCTTAAAAATCCCTTGAATATAGAACCATCGGAGATGGCAGGAGTGCTAAATTTTAAGGATAAACAGTATTTTCCAGTATTTACGGCAGATGGGCAAAGCATTTATTTTACAGCTAGAAATAATGGGGAGGATTCTGATGAAGATATTTTCATTTCCCAGTTGGAGGGAGATACATGGACCTATCCCAAAAGCCTTTCAGATAATATTAATACAAACTATAATGAAGGTACCTGTACCATTTCAGCAGATGGGAAAACAATGGTTTTTACAAGCTGTGAAGGACGAGTAGGTATAGGCGGCTGCGATTTGTTTATTTCTAAATTGACGGGTATGGGCTGGTCAATACCAGAAAATATGGGACCAGAGGTGAATTCCCCTAATTGGGATTCGCAGGCTTCACTTTCTTCAGACGGGACAATGCTGGTTTTTTGTTCAGATAGATATGGTGGTGAAGGAGAGAAAGATTTATACGTAAGTGAACTAGATGAAATGAAAAGATGGACAAAGGCCAGAAATCTAGGCAAGGTTATCAACACCCCAAAAGATGATGTTTCTCCTTTTCTTCATGCTAATGGAACCAGTATCTTCTTTGCTTCGAAAGGACATGCTGGTCTTGGTGGGTTTGATTTATTTATGACCAATAGAGAAAAGAAAAATTTCACTAATCCTCTTAATTTGGGTTACCCAATAAATGATGGTTCAGACCAGTTTGCTCTTGTAATCTCAGCTGATGGAAAGCAAGCCTATTTTTCTAAGGAATTAGGTAATAAAGTACGCATGTATCAGTTTGACATGCCAAAGGAACTCATGGATAAATTTAGGACGACCTTTTATTTAAAGGGTCACGTGGTAGATGCAATAACTCGACGGCCCTTAGCCGCTAGAATTCAGCTGATAAACCTCAACACTAATGATGTTGTATCAACTATTCAGGCTAATAAGGATACTGGTGAGTATTTAGCAGTTTTACCTTTTGATGGGAATTTTGGTCTTTATATTGAGTATGAAAATTATTTCTTTAAAAGCTTGGCTTTTAGTTTTGACTCTAAAGCTAAAAAGTCAAATAAAGAACTAGAAATAGAGTTAGATGAAATAAACAAGAATAAAATAGAAGTATTGAATAATATTTATTTTGATGAGGCTAGCTGGGACTTAAAACCAGAATCGTTAGTTGAACTTAGTAAGCTGGCAGATTTTTTATGGAAAAACAGTTCTTTAAATGTGGAAATTTCTGGCTATACCGATAATGTGGGTGGCGTTAAGGCTAACCTCAGTTTATCTAAAAAAAGAGCCCAGTCAGTAGTTGAATACCTTATTAACGAAGGATTGAACTCTAGTAGTCTTGCGGCTAAGGGGTTTGGAGAGACATTTCCTGTGGCTAAAAATGACAGCCAAGAGGGGAGAAGTAAAAACAGACGCATTGAAATAAGGTATTATTAATTGACTTTTCTTACATTTTACTTTAAAAGTACCTCAAAAAACTCCCTAGATTTGTAATCTAGATGTCTTGCTAATACCTGCTAATTTTATGAACTTTGCCACTTGTAAGACTGTTTAAAGAACAAAAAAATGGAATGTCAGAAGAAAAAGTAGAGTTTTTAATATTAGGCTCAGGTCCTGCGGGATACACTGCGGCAATATATGCAGCAAGAGCTGGTTTAAAGCCAGTTATGTATCAAGGTGGGCAACCAGGTGGTCAGTTAACTATCACCAATGACGTAGAAAATTATCCAGGATACCCAGATGGGGTTCAAGGTCCAGAAATGATGGAGCATTTAAGAAAGCAAGCTGAGCGTTTTGGGTTAGATAACCGCTATGGGATGGCCACATCAGTCGATTTCTCAAATCCCCTTGAGCACAAAGTTACGATAGACGAAAATAAAGTTATTTCTACAAAGGCTGTAGTAATAGCAACGGGAGCTTCTGCAAAATGGTTAGGTATTGAATCTGAGCAGAGGTTAAATGGCATGGGTGTTTCGGCATGTGCGGTTTGTGACGGTTTCTTTTATAGAGGCGAAGAAGTGGTGGTGGTAGGTGCTGGAGATACAGCATGTGAAGAAGCTCATTACCTTTCTAAGCTTTGTACTAAGGTAACGATGCTTGTGAGAAGGGATCAATTTAGAGCCTCTACAATCATGCAAAATAGAGTACTCAACACGCCTAATATTGAAGTAATGTTTAATACTTCCACCGTAGAAGTTTTAGGAAAGAAAACCGTTGAAGGAGTCAAGATAGTAGATAATCTGACAAAAAAAGAATCTGAGATAAAAGCAACAGGCTTCTTTGTGGCGATTGGTCATAAACCTAACACAGATATTTTTAAAGGTTGGTTAGACCTAGACGAAACAGGGTACATCAACGCTGAAAAGGGTACCTCAAAAACAAATATTGAAGGAATATTTGCCTCTGGAGATGCGATGGATAAAATTTATAGACAAGCTGTAACTGCCGCTGGTACAGGCTGTATGGCAGCATTAGATGCGGAGAGATATTTAGCTGCTCACGAATAATATATGATTTTTAGAAGTATTCTTTTCTTGACCTTTCTTTTCGCTGTGCAAAATTCTTATGCACAGCAAGAACGGGGTAAAATTCTTAAAACTCCAAAAATTTTTAGGAAGAAAACCCAAGTTTCTGTGGAGCAGAAAGAGAAACTCGACGATAGGAACTTTAACAATACTTTCCAAGATGAGGTAGATTTCCAATTTGAGGAAGAGCCAAGACTTCGCTTTTCCGATACTTTCGAGACGAAAGAATCAACATTTAAAAAACCTTCAAATTATAGTGGGAATGATGTTTTAGGCGAAAGCCTTATTCAAACAGAGCCTGTTAGAAGAAGGAACGAAACGACTGATGAGGATAGCAGCTCCATAGATGAAGGAGATGTCATGATAGTAGAAATAGAAGAGGAGGCCAGGTTTATGGGTTCAGATGAGATGGTCAAAATCGCGTCTTATTTTTCTATTTGGGATGAGAACTATGTGAATCCTTATGGCATTAATCCTCGCCAATTTAATGAGGTAATTCCTATAAAATTATACGATATAAGTAGGGGTAGGTATTGGGCTCCGCCTTTGAACGCCTGTCCTGTAACGTCACATTTCAAGTACCGCTGGAAACGTTGGCATAGAGGTACAGATATAGATTTACAAACGGGAGATCCTGTTTATGCGGTTTTTGATGGTGTAGTCAGAGTTTCATCTTACAGAGGGGCCTTAGGGAGATGCGTGGTAGTGCGGCATTACAATGGTTTAGAGACTGTTTATGGTCATTTATCCAAACTTAATTTCCCTGTGAATACAGTTGTAAAGGCTGGGGATGAGATTGGCAGAGGTGGAAATACTGGAAGAAGTTCAGGATCTCACTTGCATTTTGAGACTCGGTATGAGGGTACTCCTTTTGATGCGGGCAACATTTTTGATTTTGGAAGAGATAAGACTGAGATAAAAATGCAAGAATTTCTGATGACTTCTAAGATGTATAACTACATGAGAGGAGGTTCTCCAAGGGTGGCCATCCAGGATGTAGATGCTTCTTTGAATGTAGGAATGTTAGAGAGTCTTAATTCTCCAGTATCAGAAGGAGATGAAACAGAAGGAGATGTTTTAGATGATTTTGAGGAAGAAGTTCCTGTAGAAATTATCACAAAGGTTTGGTACAGGGTTAGACCTTCAGATAATTTGACAAAAATTGCAAGGAAGTATGGTACTTCAGTAACTGAAATATGCCGACTTAATAAAATCAGTTCTTATAAGAAACTTTATGTGGGCAATAGGCTTAGAGTTAAATAAACCATCATGAAGACTAAACTAGATATTCTTGTAATGGCTGTGCACCCAGACGATGCTGAATTGGGATGTAGTGGTACTATTGCAAAGCATATCTCAATGGGCCATAAAGTTGGTATTGTAGATTTTACAAGAGGTGAATTAGGTACACGAGGTTCCGCTGCCATTAGAGATAAGGAGGCTGAAGCCTCCTCCTTAGTTATGGGCTTAACTGCTCGCGAAAACTTTCGTTTTAGAGATGGTTTTTTTAAAAATGACGAGCCACATCAGCTTAAATTGATTGAGGTTATTAGAAGATATAAGCCAGACATTGTTTTTGCTAATGCTATTGATGACAGACATCCTGATCATGGAAGGGCTGCATCATTGGCTGTTGATGCCTGTTTTTTAGCCGGTTTAAGAAGAATTGAAACCTTTGAGTTAGATGGTTCTGCTCAAGAAGCCTGGCGGCCTAAAAATCTATTTCACTATATCCAAGACAGATATATAGAGCCAGATTTTGTGGTTGATGTATCCAGTTTTTGGGATGTGAAAGATAAGGCTGTAAGGGCTTTTGGTAGTCAGTTTTATGATCCTAATAGTTCAGATCCACAGAGTTATATTTCATCTCCGGACTTTCTTGATTTTTTAGAAGCTAGAGCCAGAGAAATGGGCCACAAAATTGGGGTAAAATATGGAGAAGGCTTTACTACATACAGAACCCTACGAATAGACGACGTACTTAAGTTAGCTTAGCTACCAATACTTTCCACCGCTTGTTATTATCTTTTTTATTCCTCTTACCAAAATAGCAGAATGGTTTAATAGCGTAGGGATCAGCCCAAAATGTGACGATAGGACTTTAAACCTATCACTTAATGATTTATAAAGCTGCTGATTGGATACACCTCCTTCCAGATATTTACAAATAGGCTCTTCTAAAAAGAGTGTTTTTTTTGCCTTTTTGAAGCTTTCTATCTCCCAGTTGATATCTGCACTGAGATTATTTAGTATAAAGTTTGGAGCTAGGGCTTTTGCAACTAGCAGAGATTGGTGACATACCAACATGCCAAACCTCATATTATTCCAAGTTATATTTTGTTTTAGTTTGTGAGGAGTTAGCACAGACCTTAGTCCTCTTATTTGACCTTTCTCATTCACAAAATAAGCATCGCCATAAATCAGATCTGTATCTTTTTCACTTTGTTCTATGATAGATTTAAGTGTACTTTCTTCAGCTATTTCATCTCCGGCGTTCATGAACCAGACATACTTTCCTTTTGCCAGAGCAAGACCCTTATTCATAGCATCATATAGACCTGCATCCTTTTCAGAAACAAGTAGGTCAATATGTGATGCATATTTTTCGCAGATTTTAAGTGTTTTATCCTTCGATCCACCATCTATTACTAAATACTCAAAATCTTTTGAGGTTTGATGAATAATGCTTTTTAAAGTGCGTTCAAGGACGTTTTCTGCATTATAGGTTATAGTAATGATAGAAACTGAAGTCATTATTCGCTTCTTTGGGCGTCCACCACGGCATGAGAAACCATGTTTACAATTTCTCTTACAGAAGCTCCCATTTGAAGAATTTTCACAGGTTTTTTTAGTCCCATAATTATAGGTCCAATTTTCTCTATGTTTGCGACTTCTTTAACCATGTTGTAGGCAATATTAGCTGATGATAGATTGGGGAAAATAAAGGTATTTGCTTTGCCTCCAGCCAAGTCACTAAACGGATGATTCGTTCTGAGAAGATCTGTATCAAACGCGAGGTGAGCCTGCATTTCACCATCCACAATCCAGTCTGGATGCTTTTTCTTTAGAGCTTCTACGGCAGCACGCATTCTAATAGGAGCTGGACCATTGGCGACAGAACCAAAATTAGAATAAGTCAAGAATGCTATTCTTGGAATAATATTGAACTTACGAACCTCTTCGGCAGCGAGTTCAGCTATTTCTACCAGTTCTTCAACATTAGGGTCGAAATTTATAGTAGTATCAGCCAAGAATAAAGGACCAAATCTACTCATCAAAATATACAAGCCAGAAACTTTTTTTATGCCTTCTCTTTTACCAATAATTTGTAACGAAGGTCTTATAGTCTCAGGATAATTTCTGGTTTGGCCCCCTATCATAGCATCTGCCATACCATTTTTTACCATCATCGAACCAAAATAGCTCCTTCTTTTCATGATAGAATGGGCTTCTTCCAAGGTATAGCCTTTCCGCTTTCTTAATTCGAAAAACTGATTACCAAAATCTATAATGGTCGCTTTATCAGCTTCCGCTGGGTCTAGAATTTTTACATTAGGAAGCTGTAACTGATTATGTTCTATGATGTCCAATATAGTCTTCACCTTACCTAAAAGTATAGGAATGGCTAAGCCATCATTCATGACTTCTTGAGCCGCCTTTAAAACAGAGATGTTTTCTGCATCTGCAAAAACTACTCGCTTAGGATTTTGCTTAGCCTTGTTCGTGATTATTTTGATAAGACTGTTGTCTTGGCCAAGTCTCTTAGATAATTCCAGTTCATAAGCATCCCAATCGGTAATGGGTTTTCTTGCAAGACCTGATTCCATTGCGGCTCTTGCTACGGCAGGGGCTACTGTGGTAAGTAATCTAGGATCTACTGGTTTTGGGATAATGTAATTCTTGCCGAAACTTAAATTATCAGTTCCATAGGCTAAATTCACCATTTCAGGGACTTGCTCTTTGGTAAGTTTGGCTAAGGCATACACCGCCGCTAGTTTCATGGCTTCATTTATTCCCGTAGCTCTTACATCTAAAGCTCCTCTGAATATGTAAGGAAAGCCCAGGACATTATTTACTTGATTTGGATAATCTGAGCGGCCTGTAGCCATAATAATGTCATCTCTTACCTCTGTCGCTGCTTCGAAAGTAATTTCTGGGTCAGGATTAGCCATCGCAAATACGATACAATCCTTAGCCATACCTTTCACCATTTCTTGACTTAATACATTCCCTTTAGATAGTCCTATAAATACATCCGCCCCTTCTAATGCCTCTTTAAGGCTAGTCTTGGCCGGCATATTATCATTAACAAACTCTGGCTTTTTACCAGTCAACCCTTCTCTTTCAGGATGTATTAGACCTTTGCTATCAAACATGAAAAGGTTTGATTTCTTGGCTCCTAAAGAGATGTAAAGCTTTGAACAAGCAATAGCTGAAGCTCCAGCACCATTGACGATAATTTTTACGTCATCAATATCTTTCTTGACAAGTTCTAATGCATTTGTTAGGGCTGCCGCAGAAATGATTGCGGTTCCATGCTGGTCATCATGCATTACGGGAATATTCAATTCCTTTTTAAGGCGTTCTTCAATTTCAAAACTGGCAGGAGCAGAGATATCTTCCAAATTTACACCTCCAAAGGTAGGCTCCATGATTTTAACCGTCCTTACAAACTCGTCAACATCAGTCGTGTTTAATTCTATATCAAAAACATCGATATCCGCATATATTTTAAAAAGTAGTCCTTTACCTTCCATTACTGGTTTACTGGCCTCTGGTCCGATATCACCTAATCCCAATACTGCTGTGCCATTAGTTATTACGGCTACTAGATTTCCTTTGGCTGTATACTTATAGACATCGTCCTTATTTTCTGCAATGGCTAGGCAGGGCACGGCCACACCTGGTGAGTAGGCCAGGGAAAGATCTCTTTGATTGGCGTATTCCTTTGTAGGAATTACCTCGATTTTTCCTGGACGGCCTTTCTCATGGTATTCTAAGGCTTCTATTTCAAGGTTGTTTTTTTTGCTCATCAATGACTTTGTTGTAGTGTTGGCAAGTTAGCTATTCGCTAGGTTTTATATTGGAATAGCATAAAAAAAACATGTATTATGAATGTTATGAAAACATGTTTGATTATCTTTTTATTCTCAGCTAAGGGAGTAATTTCTGAATTACCCTTTTTTATTTCTCAGAGAACTTGGCTATGAAGTTATTAGATAACCTTAATAATGATTCTGGCATTTTATAGATAGAGCTACAAGTTCCTATGTAATCGCATGATTTTTGGTTCAAAAACAGAACCGATAAATATATCATTGGTTCCATCTTTTTGGACATAGGGAGCTCCAACGCTACTGCCTGAA
>JBNMFK010000089.1:0-13064 GCA_051269965.1 Algoriphagus sp.
ATTAGCAATGCCAAAAGACAATTACTAAACAGTCATCACAACGTCAAACCAGAATTTCTACAATCGTATTTGGATGAATTTTGTTATAAATTCAATAGAAGGTATTTCGGCGAAGCAATGTTTGCTAAGCTTCTAGTGGCAACAGTGAGCAACAAAAATGAATTTAGGTATAAATACGGATAATAATATATTAGAATATACTCACGCTGCCTTAATTAAGTCTCTTCTAAACTCTACAATAGTTATCTGTTTTAAGTATTTGAACACAACACTTAAAGCTTTATGCTTCCACACGACAAATTCAACACTTTAATTCATTTCTGCAAACCCATTTATTAAACGGTAATTTTTGGATATTGAGATATTTCAGGACAAGACTTAAAAATTCCCCGAAGCAGAGTCTCCGCGAGGGACTCTACGATGTTCAATTAATGAACTCGTTAGAATGACTTCGTATAATTTGGTCGTCATGTTCTCTATCTTCATAAAACCTTGCAGAGGAGTATGAATACTGCAAGAAATCTTCAGCTAATTCCCACTTTCCTTTCACATGGTTACAGTGTATATAATTAAGCTTATCCCGTGTAAAACTCTCGAACAAACAGAGCTGAGCATCAAACGGAGGCTGGAAAACATTGTGACGTTTACCGTTTTTCCTCTCTCTTTTTGAAACAGACTTTTCCATTAAGTTTAAACGCTCAAAATCACCTAAACCTTTAAGACGTTTTACTATTTCATAGGCCATCGGGCGGCGTTCCGCAATCTTTTACCGTTACCTATTACAATGTTTAAGTCTTTAGCATTTGCTGGAAGATATAGAAGGCAATGTAGATGATTTGGCATGATTACATAGCCAGAAGTTTTTATATCATCAGACTCCAAATAAGCAAACCACTTGTAAATATTGTCGTAAAGCTGGGTTTTCTCAAAAAGTGGAAGCCATTTGAAACAAGTGAATGTAACAAAGAACAAGGCCTCTTTTTCATCTCGCTTTACTTTTACTGCCATGATTAAAGGTAAGCTTTTGGATTGTATTTGTATTAAAAATTCGCAGAGTACCTGACGCCTGCCTCTCGGCAGACTGGGAGACTCTGCTTTGGGAAAAGAGAAACTTAAAAACTTATTCCGTTTAGAAAGATGTCTGAAAGTGTTGCTAAAGCTAACTGAAAAATAAGATGACATAAATGTTCTAATTTTAGCTAAGCTAAAATTAGAACTCCATCATTCAACCCTTTGACACATCCCAGCGTCAAAGACAAAAAAAGTGTTTTGAGAATACCTAAGTTCCTTTCGATTATAGCGATTGCCAGCATTCTTATTGCCTTTGAGGCTATCAGCATTTCAGACTTTCTTAATCTGCCCGAAACACCTTTCGACTATAGCGTTAGCCTCCCTTCCTATTTCTTAACAGATGCTGGCGGTGGTCTACCAACTTCTGTCAATGGTATTGAAAACACACCGAACAATAATCCTATTACGGATCATGGAGCGACTCTTGGCCGCGTCCTTTTTTATGATAAAAACTTAAGTATTAATCGTACTATTGCTTGTGCATCTTGTCATAAACAAGCCGAAGGTTTTAGCGACTCGAAAGCACTAAGTCTAGGTTTTGACGGAGGTACCACGCGTCGCCACAGTATGACGCTAATCAACACCCGATATTATCAAAGAGGGCGATTCTTTTGGGATGAACGAGCTTCCACGCTAGAGGAACAAATTTTACAGCCTTTTCAAGACCCCATAGAAATGGGACTTACAGAAGCTCAAATTTCGGAAAGAGTAGCGGCACAGCCATATTACGGCGAGCTTTTTAGCAATGCTTTTGGCGACGGAAATATTACAAATGAGCGGGTTGCCATGGCCCTTGCCCAATTTGTACGCAGTATTGTAAGTTTTCAAAGTAAATATGATACCGGCCGAGCAATGGTAAATACTCCTGGAGCAAATTTCCCTAATTTCACTGCCTTAGAAAATCAAGGTAAGCAGCTATTTCTGAGACCTTTAAATAATGGCGGTGCTGGATGTTTTGGTTGTCATACTACGGAGGCTTTTGTAAGTGCCAACCCGGGGCCACAAAATAATGGTTTAGATGCAGTTTCTACGACAGATTTAGGAGCCGGTGAAACTTTTCCCCAGAATGCCTTATTCGCAGGAAGGTTTAAAACGTCTACTTTGAGAAATATAGCATTAACAGCTCCATACATGCATGATGGAAGATTTACGACGCTAGAAGAAGTTGTGGAACATTACAATAGTGGCATTCAAAACCACCCTACTCTATCCGCTGCTTTAGCAAATCCTGATGGAACACCTGTTAGACTTAATTTAAATGAAACTCAAAAAAGCACCCTTGTTGCCTTTATGGAAACACTTACTGACGATAGTATTGCCACAGAGGCTAAATGGAGCAACCCGTTTTGTGAAACTAATTTATGTTTTGAAGGTAATGTAGATTCAGGAGTTTTCGAATCAAGTAACAGCATTACGAATATTTCAAATGCTGATATCGCAGAAGGAAATTATGTGCACCTGATCTCTGGAAAATCAATTCTTCTTAATGCTAATTTCGAGATAAAGGCAGGCAGTATTTTTACAGCAGAAATTGGCGGGTGTAATTAATTTAGAAAGCTGATGCTCTCCCTGACTTCATTTATCTTCTTTTTAAGCCAATTAATATTGCCACCTTCTTTAGATGAGCTCTTCTTCTAAGCAAAATACAGATTCACGAAAGGTTAAAGATGTTCTATTTTAAAATATACTTTCCTGAACAAGGTAGCTTTACGGAATCATACCCTTCTAAATTGAATTCAGTTACTCTTTCCTTTCTTTCTCCAAAGAATAAAGAACCAAATCAAACCACCAATAAAAAAAAGTAATATAGGCCAAGACATAAATTAACAATTATATATTTCTGTTAGAGCTGACTCTAAGTTATCGAATTCAAATGTAAATCCTGTCTTTAACATCTTTTTAGCAGAAACCTTATTCCCGCCCAAAACTAACTGAGCCCTACTTCCCAACAAAGCTTTCAAGACAAAACCCGGTACTTTTGGAGCCCAAACAGGCCTTTTTAATACTCGTCCTAGCGTAGTCACCATTGTTCTATTTCTGACTGGATCTGGAGCCACCGCATTAAAGGCACCTGCCATTCCCTTATTCTCAGAAGCAACTAGAAACATATCAATTAAGTCATTCACGTGTATCCAAGATAACCATTGCTGCCCGTCACCTATGGCAGAACCTACTCCTAACTTTACAGGTAATGCCAATGAAGGCAAGGCTCCTCCATCTACATCTAGCACAATACCAATACGTAATTTAACAGAGCGACAACCAGTTTGCTTTGTAAAATCATCAACTGCTTTTTCCCACTTTATCACCACTTCAGAGATATAATCCTTCCCTTTTCTGGCGTCTTCTTTTAGTTCAACCTCCCCTGTATCAAAACCATAAATTCCTATGGCCGAAGCGGAGATCAGGGTCTTTGGAAACTCGCCAATACCTTTAAAACCTTTAGCTAAAACCTTAAGTGGTTTCACCCTAGAGTCAATAATTTCCTTTTTTCTTTTAACAGTCCATTTTTCATCAACAATTCCTGCCCCTGCCAAATGTATGACACAATCCACTCCTTTTAAGGCTTCAGGATCTACATAGTCATTTTTAAGATCCCATTTAAAATAACTCACCTCCGTATCGCGTCTTCCAGTTCTACTTAAAACAGAAACCTTATGATTATTTGCAATGAGTAATTTAGTGAGTTTCTGGCCCACCAAACCTGTTCCTCCTGTAATGAGATATTTCATACATAAATAACATCAAACCTCATGCAATTAATTCGCTTCTTTGGTTCACCTCATAAAAATCTTGAAAGATGACTTCTAAACCTTAAACGCTTAGTCACGTGAAAAAATAATCAATTAATGCCTCTGCCTTTTTAGTACTTAGTCAATACAAATAAAAAGGAGAGGAGGAGTCTCCCATCTGCAAGCTTTACTCAGACGAAACATTCGTTTAGACCTATTGAGCTTTATCTTAAGTCGTTGCATAAGATGACCTTTGATATTCTGACTCAATTTTACACTCAATTTTAGCAATGTCAAAAGCGTATCGATAGATTTGTTGAGTAGCATCAATAGAGAAAAAAGTTGTCTGGCTGTCCTGTTAAAACTATCTCAGACTAGTTTTCAGGGAGTTTATTAGAGAATTAATATTTGAATTAATAATGGCATTTTTCGGTTATGTTAGCCAAATATGAATGCTAATTATGCCGAAATAATTCTTCAATAGAGTAAAATAAAATCGTAAAATGTTAGTCAATATCTTCAAATCCAAGATTCACAGAGTAAAGGTTACTCAAGCCGAGCTTAATTATATAGGTAGCATCACTATTGATGAAGACTTGTTGGAGGCAGCAGGAATCAAAGAGAACGAGAAGGTTCAAATAGTTAACAATCATAACGGAGAGCGTCTTGAAACTTACGCTATCAAAGGTAAAAGAGGCTCTGGTGTCATTTGTTTAAATGGTGCGGCAGCCAGAAAAGCCCAGCCCGGCGATATTGTTATTATTATTTCTTACGCTTGGATGACTCCTGAAGAGGCAGCAGCCCATAAGCCAATCGTAGTTTTCCCAGATGAAAACAACCGCATAAACAAATAAAAAGAAGGCCTCTTGGGAAAAGTCAATTTCACTTACATTTGCAATAAAATTGACTTTTCTTAGTTTAGCATGACCATCAAAAATATCCTTAAATATCTTATCCCCTTTGGCGTAGCAGGTTTCTTGTTATGGTTTGTCTTGAAAAATATAGACCTGCAAGTGCTGTGGGAAACCATTAAAACTGCCAACTACTATTGGGTCGCCCTTTCGGCTCTCATGGCCTTAATAGCTCACTGGAGCAGGGCATATAGGTGGAAACTCATGTTGCAACCTTTGGGTTACAATCCTTCTGCACTTAAAACCACGGTTTCCGTGTTGATAGGTTATGCGGCCAATTTACTTATCCCTAGAGGTGGTGAATTTGCACGATCTGCTAGTTTGAAAAACCTAGCTGATGTGCCTTTTGAAAAATCCTTTGGAGCTGTGGTGGCCGAACGGGTAATTGATGTAGCTGTTTTACTTATCCTTATTTGTATAAATCTAGTTTTAGAATTTGATAGGTTAAAGGACTTCTTCGCCGCTTTCTTTGGAGAGAAACTAGGAAACCCAGCGGCTATCTTAGGCGTATTGGCAGTTCTTATCCTTGTAGGCTTCTCGGCCTTAAAATGGATTCAAAAGAATGACGATAAACTTTCTTCCAATAAATTTTATGCAAAGATTAAAAGCATCGTTTTAGGGCTTTGGTCTGGTTTCACAAGTGTAAGAAACTTAAAAAACCCAATGGCTTTCATAGGCCATACCTTGCTCATTTGGACCATGTACTACTTTATGACATGGTTCTTATGTTTTGCCATTCCTCAAACTGCAGAGATAAGCCCACTTGCCGGTCTCACTATTCTAGTGATGGGCACTATTGGGATGGCAGCTCCCACTATTGGCGGCATTGGTTCGTACCATTTTTTAGTGGGTAAGATTGTCGGACTTTATGGTTTAAATCCTCAGGATGGCATCACATTGGCCACTTTTCTGCACACTATGCAGGGTATCATTTTCGTAATAATTTTTGGATTGATTGCTCTAACAATTTCCTTTTTTATCCGACGAAAAGACCAATCGTCCTGATTATTGACCCTCAGACAAAAAATAACATATCTGATGGAATTCAAGGCTTTAGTTTCACGTTTATCTGTTTAGGGACATAGCCATTTTGTGGTCTCCAAAAAGATTTTTAGTATTAATGTATAAACTCAAAAAAGCAAATGAACGGTATCATAGTATTAAGTATAGTGTTTATGGGCATCAGCTGGCTAGTGTCTAGAAGACTGAAAAATAAATTCAAAAAATACGCTAAAGTTGGTTTAAGCAATGGCTTAAGCGGAGCAGAAATAGCTCAAAAGATGCTAAATGATAATGGCATTTATGATGTAAAAATAACGCAGGTGGAAGGTCAATTAACCGACCATTATAACCCTCAAAATAAAACGGTTAACCTAAGTTCGGATGTCTACAATGGCAGAAGTACAGCTTCTGCAGCTGTGTCTGCTCACGAGGTGGGTCACGCTGTGCAACATGCTACCGCTTATGCCGCTCTTCAAATGCGGAGTACCTTGGTCCCAGCTGCCAGCATTGCAGGACGAGTGATGGGGATGCTAAACATGTTTTTATTTATGGGTGGTTTCTACATGATCACTCAGGGTTCTGCCATAGGTAATATGCTTTTAATTGTCTTGATAGTAGCCAATGCTGCCATTACTGCATTTTCATTAATCACACTGCCAGTTGAATTTGACGCCAGTAACCGGGCACTAAAATGGATGGAAACAAGAAATATAGTGAACCAACAAGAACACGCTCAAGCTAAAGACGCTCTTAAGTGGGCTGCGATGACGTATGTCGTAGGGGCTTTGGCTGCTGTTGCTAACTTAGCTTATTTCGTTATGCTATTTGTTGGCGGTGGCGACGATTGATGCGATTTAGAAAATATTCTATAATTAAAAGGAGGACTTCGGTCTTCCTTTTTTTAGGTAAAATGAATTGCAGAAAGTAAAATTATAAGACGTTAGCCGTATGATTAAAAACGACATATCATCTAAGATATGGGATACCATTTTTATGTATATAATGAGTTAGCCCTTGGACTTTTGAGTCTGTTCATCGGGTGCCGCTTTGTTACAAAAACGAAAGCCACCTTTAACGTCAAAGAACATGCGGCATTACCGGTAGTCCATAGAGCATAAAGATGGATACTGTTTTAAGAATAACTATTCTTTTGGAACACAAAGTGAATAGAAATCTAAGCCATTGAATAAAGGTTATAGGCACCCAACAAACAAATACTAACGTCTTCAGGCCTTCCTGCTGAAAAACTAGAAATATTATAACTCATCAGTTATATCTAGACCTATTTTCAGGAAGATGAAGAATTTACATTCCCAGCAGGTTTCTAGGAAAGCCAATTAGAATCTAGTCACATTCTCGTCCCGTTAATTTCGTAGAGGACGCAGATTCTTCAAGTCCGTACCAAAGCGAATTATTCTATTAGGCTTATATCCGAAATCTATTAAAAAATAAATAGGAGCATTTTTAATCCGCCATGAGGCCAAAATCTACCAGAGAAATAAGGGACTATTTATTCGACTTATACATCTCCCCTAAGTCATTGAATTTATCAAATACCCCGCCCATTGAAGGTAAATAGCCACTCACTTTAGCCGCAACACTTGGAGCAAAACTTTCTAGAAAAGGATAGACCTCTGAATCAATCAAAAAACGATCTGGTATTCCTACGCCTATGGCAGATGCTAACCAAATGAGTACACTCAAACCAAAAAACCATTGCACTGCACCTAAACCCGCTCCTGCAAGGCCATCAAACATTCCCAAAAAGGTAATCCTTAATGCCTTTCTAAAAATCCATCCAACTTTATTAATGGCAAAGATGGCTGGGAAGAAGATCAACAAGAAACTCAGGTAAGGGAGCATTCTACCACTCACACTTTCCCCAATAAATCCAGACACAAAATCCATGCTCAGGCCCAAAAATCTAAACCCAAGAAAGATAGCCAAGACAAAGGCCAATATTCCGATTATTTCTACCAAAATACCACGCTTGTATCCCGTATAAGCCCCCATGATAATAGGGATGAGCAACAGCATGTCTATGGAAACCATAATTCTAAAAAAAACTATTTGTTAAATCATCCTCCTGCCAAGAGGGCTTTCACCATCGTAGAGATAGCTCGGCCATCTGCCTTTCCTGCCAGAGCCTTTGTCGCAGTACCCATCACTTTTCCTATATCTGCAAGCGAAGTAGCACCTACTTTGATAATAACTGCTTGTATTGCGGCCTTTAAATCTTCTTCAGACATCGCCTCTGGAAGATATTCAGATATTATAGCAATTTCGGCTTCCTCTTTTTCCAATAAATCGGGCCTGTTTTGATCTTTGAATATTGCTGCAGAATCTCTACGCTGTTTCACTGCTTTTTGAAGAATAGCCATTTCTGTGGCTTCACTTAAATCTACAGAAGCACCAGGTTTAGATTCCTCTATTAAGATTACTTTCTTAATATCTCTAAGAGCCAATAACCTGATTTTGTCCTTGGCCAGCATGGCAACTTTAATATTCGCGTCTATCGTAGATTTTAAGGACATATTTTATATATAGTTTTTTTGTTTTCAGGCCATCAAAAACAGATTGATGAATTGAATACGTAAATTGCAAAAAAAATAAAAGCCTCATAGGCTCAACGAGCAAAAATGACGAAATTATCTGTCAATATCAATAAAATAGCAACCCTAAGAAACTCAAGAGGCCATGACATGCCAAACCTCGTGCACACGGCTTTAGACTGTGAGCGTTTTGGTGCGGAAGGTATTACCATTCATCCAAGGCCAGACGAACGTCATATACAATATAAGGATGTTTCTGACCTTAAAAAAGTAGTAACGGTCGAGTATAATATTGAAGGAAACCCTACCGAAGGGCGTTTTATAGAAGTAGTATTGGCCAATAAACCTACTCAAGTAACGCTAGTGCCAGATGTTCTTACCAATATCACTTCAAATGCCGGCTGGGACACCATCACCCACCAGGAAAAACTAAAAGCACTCGTGAAAATATTCCATGAGGCTGGAATTAGAGTGTCAATTTTTGTGGACCCAGATGAAAAAATGATAGAAGGTGCCAAAGCTACAGGCACAGATAGGATAGAACTGTACACAGAAAGCTATGCAGATGGATTCGATACAGATAAGGAAGCTGCTATAGCTCCATTTATTAAGGCAGCACAAAAAGCCAATGAATTAGGTCTTGGTATTAACGCAGGTCACGACTTAAATCTAGATAACCTCTCCTATTTCCATAAAAATATCCCCGGATTATTAGAAGTTTCCATAGGCCATGCCCTTGTTTGCGATGCCCTTTACCTCGGCCTTGAAAATACGATACAGATTTACTTAAGGGAGTTAGGCAACTAATAAGCTTAGAATCCTTGCTTTATGTTATCTAATCACTGACACTTTCAATATTTATTGAAATTATTATATAATTAATATATTTTAAACAAACTGTTATTTTTGAATAGCTTGTATATTCATTCTTTATCAAAAATATGATACTTATCATATATTTAATAAGTATCATACAAAACGAACGCTCTATGATAGCTAAGTACAGATGAGGCAGGCATTTCTCCTAACTTGCTAATGAAGTAAAAAAAATACCATGCCCATTTTCAAAAAAATTATCATTTTAACGCTGTGTACTTTCGGCCTGTTCAGTTGTAAAACGGAGAATAAACCTAATATTATTTTCATTCTTACGGACGACCAAAGATGGGATGCCCTTGGCTTTGCGGGCAATGACATTATTCATACCCCCGAAATGGACCAACTCGCCTCAGAAGGCACCTACTTCAAAAATGCCATGGTGACCACCCCTATTTGTGCCGCCAGCCGTGCCACTTTACTCACGGGCCTTCACGAAAGAACACATAATTTTGACTTCAGCACGGGCGATGTCAGAAACGCCTACATGGCCGCTTCTTATCCTCTACTCCTTAAAGAAAATGGTTATCAGACTGGATTCTTTGGAAAACTTGGCATTAAGTCGGCTATAAAGGATACTTTATTTCATCAAAGCGAATACTATGACAGAGCCAATAAACCAGATAGAAAAAGCTATTTCTACAAGACTTTAGGAGCAGACACAGTTCATTTGACCAGATATACCGGACAGAAGGCCTTAGACTTTATTGATCAAAGTTCAAGTAATGAGCCCTTCTGCCTTTCTCTGAGTTTCAGTGCTCCACATGCCGCAGACGGAGCCGAAGATCAATACTTTTGGCAAGAGGAAACTGATTATTTGTTTCAAGACCTCACTATTCCTGACCCTCTAATTAGTCATGACAGTATTTTCAATAAACTGCCAGAAAAAGTAAAAACAGGCTTTAATCGTTTGCGATGGACTTGGCGATACGATACGCCAGAAAAATACCAACATAGCGTGAAAGGTTATTACCGCATGATAGCCGGCATTGACTTGGAAATAGGAAAAATTAGAGCGAAACTGAAGGCCAAAGGAATAGACAAAAATACCGTCATCATTCTCATGGGTGACAATGGCTACTTCCTTGGCGAACGCCAGTTAGCTGGAAAATGGCTCATGTACGATAACAACTTAAGAGTACCGCTCATTATCAATGACCCTAGAACAGCCAAAAGTTCTGTCGTAAGTGATATCGCTCTTAATGTGGATGTTCCGGCCACTATTTTATCACTGGCAGGCATAGCCAAACCTACCACATGGCAAGGCAACAGTCTGCTACCTTATGTCAATCAGGATGTCGATATTAAGGGCCGTGAAAGCACACTGGTGGAGCATTTATGGGAGTTTGAGCACATACCTCCTAGTGAGGGCATAAGAACCAAGAACTTAAAGTACATGCGGTACATAAATGACAAGACGCTGGAGGAGCTTTACGATTTAGATAATGACCCAATGGAGTTATACAATCTGGCGGCTAACCCTTCATGGACCTCTGCCAAAAGTGAATTAAAGGCCACCTTAGCCAAATATACCACCGCCTATACAGACGACTACGCTAAGGGACCTTATGCCTTAAAAGTAAGCCGTAATTCTCAACCAATGTTCACCTGGCAAATTCAAGAAAAGTCCATTTCTCAAAAAGCCTATCAAATCTTAGTAGCCACCACTGCAGAATTGTTAGAAAATAACATTGGTGATTTATGGAATTCAGGCCAAGTCAAATCTTCAAAGCTTAAGACTCTCTATGAAGGACTAATCCTTAAAAAGACTGAAAAATACTTTTGGAAAGTGCGTATTTGGGATGCAGATAATTACACCACTAACTACTCCGAAAATATGACTTTGAGCATAGAGTAAACCCAAAGTGAAGTTCTGCCGTACGCCTTAAATGAAATGTGTCTAGCTCTATTGCTTTGATTTTCCTTACTCTTTGACAACGATCAAGGCTCAGAAAAGAAAAAAGTAGGTAGCGTTTTTGTGCTAGGAACATTTCCCTTAAAAGCTCTATTTCTTAGAGAAAATCCTTTTTAACAGGCTTAGTTACAGCTAGGCAAATTACGCTTCTTTGACCCCACTCTTTCTGGTACTAAAGATAGAGCTTGTGCTACCTGCCATCATCCGAGATTTGGCTTTGCGAAGACCCTAGAAGTTTCAATTGGTATGAATGGTTACGGATTGGAATACAACCAAAATTTTAAGTTACCAAACGACATTCCACTCCTTAAACGCAACTCATAAACTATCTTAAATATGACTTTCAATGGCCTGAAAAATAAAAAACTCTCCTCTGTTCTCCTCTTATGTTTTGGTACCCTAGAGTAGAAAGCCTGGAAATGTAGACCCTTTGAAGAACTACGTAGCCAAGGCGTTTCTGAAGAGAATAGCATCGCAGAGTCTGTTAAACGAATAAAGACCATCCCATAATACCGAAAACTTTTCAAGGCTGCTTTCCCAATCTCTCCCGAAATAAGTGAGCAAACGAGTGCAAAGGTCACAGCTACTTATGAGCGGACTTTGATTACCAACAATAATCGATTTGAGCAGTATATGCAAGGTAATAAAACGGCCCTTTTTGGCAAATGAGCTTTTGGGTTTAAATACCTTTCTAACAGCTGGCTTTACCAAGTGGCATCATGGACCATGTTATCAGACTTTGAGCCGCATGCCTTAACGGTGACTGATAATGAACTGCTCAGCTACCAGATTAGATAGCACTAATACTTTCAGGAGGCCAAATTTAAGAAATGTACGATTCAAAGCCCTTACATGTACAATAGCAAAATCAAGACACTGAAACAGGTTCTTTATTTTTATGAAGACCACTCTGGTAGTAAAATGAAAAATCTAAAAGTGAAGCCAAATCAACGAGACCCGCTTGTTTATGATTTGTACGTCAATTTCAAAGGCGTCAGTCTTTTTGTAGCGTTTCTGTATACCCTGAATGACCCAGATTTCACTAAAAGCTTACCAATTGAACTCCCTGTGAAGGGTAATATTCAAAGTATTCCTTTAAAAGATATAGTAAGTAAAAAATGCTATGCTTAATTTCAAGCCAAATTTTAACCCTACTCCTATGAAATACATACTCCTAATCTGTCTTTTTGTTTCAACGATCGGTATGGCTCAGCATGAGCGTTTTGAGTCAAAAACGTTTATGGATAGTCAAGAAACAAGTTTGAACTATAGAATTCTCTATCCAGAAAATTATGATGCTGATACAAAACACCCTCTAGTGCTTTTTCTGCATGGAGCAGGTGAGCGTGGAGACGATAATAAAGCACAATTAACTCATGGCAGCGACGTCATTCAAGATATGGCCGACCAAAACTCTGCGATCCTCATTTTACCACAATGCCCAAAAGAAGATTACTGGGCTTCGACAAAGTTCAACAGAACGAAATACCCTATTGATTTTGACTTCAATTATACTTACCCAGAAACCGAAGCTCTGCATGCAGCCATAGAACTGGTTAAAAGTTTCATAAAGAATAAGACAGCCGACAAGAAAAGGACTTACATCACTGGACTGTCCATGGGTGGTATGGGTACTTTTGAGGCTGTAGGCCGCTATCCAAAGTTATTTGCGGCTGCCATGCCTGTTTGTGGTGGAGCGGACCTTAACTCTTATGGTAAGAAACAAGCCAAGATACCTTTTTGGATTTTTCATGGGGACGTGGACGGCGTAGTACCGGTTAAAAACTCCAGAGACGCTTACAAACATCTACAAGATTTAGGAGCCAATGTAACCTACACCGAGTACCCAGAAGTAAATCACAACTCCTGGGAAAATGCCTTCAAAGAAGCCAATTACTCCAACTGGTTTTTTCAGTTTAGGAGGTAATTTAAACTCATATTAATTTTATTAAATCAATACTTTCAAGGAATAATAGTATCATTTGATACTATTATTTTACGGAGA
>JBNMFK010000090.1:0-12963 GCA_051269965.1 Algoriphagus sp.
TGATAAGGCCTTACTCTGTAAATTATCTAATTCTTCTTGTGTCATATTCGTCTAAATCTAATGATTACTCAATTATATTTAGACAGACTTTAATTTACACTCTCGTTAAGGGCTGGAAAAGTATCAGCGGCCATATTGGGCAGCTATATTCTGCTTTCTGTTGTCAATTCTGTAATAGGCTCATTCATGATAGATAAAGCTAATCTCATATTGACTTCTGTATACAGCTCCTTTTTTTTATGGATAGGCTTAATGATTATGGCTTTTTTGGCTAAAAAGGCATGGACAATATGGGCTATCTACCTTGGCCTTTCGCTGTTAGGTTTAGTTATAATTTACCTAAGGAAATAAAGTAAAAAAAATGAAACTTAAGGCATTCGGGAAACGAACACATAATATTCTTTTTCATACGCATACCGTAGCAGGTATAGTTATAAGTTTTGCTTTATTTTAATCTTTTTTGCAGGAGCGTTTGCTCTTTTTAGGGGCGAGTTTCATCGCTGGGAAAATCCTGATGCCCGGTATGAAACTCCAATTAATATAGATTTAGACAGAGCACTGCGTGCGGTTATTTCTGATGTTCCTTCATTTGATATAAGTAAGAGGTTGAATTTTGTTGTGCCTTCTGAGTATGAAGGAGATTATAAGATCCTTGGCTTTGTGAATGAGGGTGAAGGTGGGCCAGTTAGAAAGGGCTGGCTTATAAACTCAAAGACCTATGATGTTCGCTTAAATGAGTTGAAAGAAAGAGGTATTGGCGAGGCTCTATATCGTTTGCATTATTTTGGACCTATTCCTGTCATTGGTTTATACCTTTCTGGTCTGACGGCTCTTTTTTTTCTCTTTGCTTCGGTAACAGGAGTTTTAGTGCATTGGAAAAGTATGGTGGATAAGTTCTATGCTTTTTTAGTAGAAGGAAGCTGGAAAAAAATTTGGAAAAATGCACATACTACGTTAGGCCTTATTGGTTTGCCTTTTCAGCTTGTTTATGCTGTGACAGGGGCCTTATTAGGTCTTTCTACGCTGCTTTTAATTCCTGCTTTATTTCTAATGTATGATGGTGATATTAAGGCGGTTCAGGCAGAAGTAAGACCATCTGTGGGTTTAGAGTTTAGTGAAGATTCTGAAGATGCTAAAAGCATGACAATAAATAAGTTATATCAGAAAGCGGAACAAACTTTCAAAGAACAATATAAAATAAATTATGTCTTTTTGAATAATTATGGAAAGGCAGATGGACATGTGGTTTTTAGGGTTGATGATGGTGTAACTTTAACAGGTGACGGTGTATATTAGCCTTACGTTCTGTAGATGGCGAAGAGCTTATTAAAAATAAACCAAATGAAAAGAGCTATAAAGAGGCAGTTTATAATCTGTTGATAAAATTGCATTATGCCACTTTTGGAGGAGTAGTTTTAAAATTTATCTATTTCCTGCTATCTATAATTACCTGTTTTATGATAATTAGTGGCATTTTACTTTGGCAAGCTGCTCGAGATAATGATAAATACACCTTAAAGCAAAGGAAATTCCATGATAGAGTGACTAGACTTTATCTTGGTATTTGTTTGGGAATGTTTCCATCAGTAGCATTCTTTTTTGTCATTAGTAAAGCCACTGGATTTTACATGGAGAATGGGAATAGATTTGCCAAAATAGTATTTTATATCTGCTGGTTAATCTTAACGCTTGTAGCGGTATACGGTTGGAAATCATATAGGAGAATCAATAGTAATTTCCTATTGACCGGTGGCATTATATCCTTGATGGTTCCTTTGGCTAATGGAATTTTTACGGGAGATTGGTTTTGGGAGAGCATCCAAATTGGGTTTTATGATGTGGCTGCTGTCGACCTTTTTTGGCTTTTTACAGGTCTTCTAGCCTTAGGAACCTGTTGGTTCACAAATAGGAAGAAATTTTATTATCCCTAGAGAAGGTTGAGTTGAAAATAGATAAGTAATTGAACAAACTATTATTTAATTGTAAGGTGGTAAAAGTAGAAGCAGAGAAAACTTACGTCGTGAAGGTTGGAAGCATTAATACCGCCACGTTCTATAAAGTCGCGAATATTATGGGTGGTTTAGGTCTTAGAAGCTACGGCATTGACTTTAAAAAGCATTATTCCTTGGTAGAATTCAAAGGAAGTATGGCTGTTTTTTGGAAATGATAGAGGAATTGAAAGGTGCTGGTTATAATATTCTGCAATAATAAAATAAATTAAATACAAAACATTAACTAAATATGCACGATTTGATAACGATAGTGGAGAGAGAGTTTGGTTATATAGGTTATTGCAAATGTTGTAATTCAGCTAACTTAGCTTTCAAAAACTCCCTATTTTGCTTTGACCTCCCTTCTTTGAAATATTTTTACAATACGATAAAAAATGGTGATGCTCTCAGGTCTTTTTCAACCTCTCACGGGAAAGACTATTTAATTCATACACCAATTAGCAATTATTATATCATGTTGGATGTTGAGGAAATAGCGAATTTGCTTTTACTAATAAATGATTCCTTTTTGTATTTGGATTCTCAACATTCAGCGGATGTCAATAATAATTGAATAGTTGTGAAGAATGGATTTTTCTGCCTTATTGTTCGCATATTAGCTGCTTAAATCGTCAAAGTATCGATATCCGCTTTGGACGTCTTAATATCTTAAAACAACCTCAAAACTGAGGTAAGAGGTCTTTTATTTTTAGAGATTATGTTTGGAGGAGTTTTTAAGCTTCTGTTTTCTATATTTTGTTTTTTTGGTAATTAGCTCATGTTTCAAGAAATGTTTTTCTTGGTTTTAAAATGGGACTCAATGCTACTTAGCCTTTGATAAAAATTATAACTCATGGCCTCCATTAGTGTTTGAGTATGCATTGTATATTTCCCAATATTTTGCTACTCCTACCAAAAGCCTCTTCGTATGAGTGCAAAGGTGGCTTCTTCGTAAAATCTAGTTTGGAGTGCACTTTTTCTTTTTCAAAAATTTAATTTTTAATGGATCTTATTTTCAGTATTCGCCGATTGTCCTGTGATTGGTAAGTCTGACATGTATATTACTTAATCAAGGTTGGCATTTATTTGTACTAGTCTTGGTGGTTAACACATATAAATAGGCCTTCTAGGTATATCCTTGATTTTTTATAACCACGCTGTAGTTACCATCTTTCTTTAATTAGGTAGTGTCTGCGTCCACACTTGGAGTATAAGGGTTTTCTATCTTAATCTCTTTTAGGTCTTTGATGACCTTATAGCTGGTTTTCCCTTTGAGTTACAAAGAAGTATTTATCACACTAGCATCTACTAATAATCAGGTTTTTGCTGTAAGCCTGCGAGCTTCAAGTTATCTTTTAATCTACTTGGAATAAAAGTTACTAAGGTTTCGTCCTTTGTCTTTATAGTTCTTAAGTGACTTAATATGCTGCGGTCTGGGGCACCACTATCTGTAGATAATCTACAAAATAGTTCTAAAAAATACTGTCATGGACGCTATCCTTTACTTTATAATGTTTGAACTATATCACGTAAGTAGCAAAACTATTTTGAAAAGTAATAACCTGCTATTGTTTTGTTTTCCGACGGTACTTTTTTCGGTGCAATCATGATCTCTAAGTAAGGGAAAAATGGACTCCCAGTCTCTAAGTGTATTGTTTTGAAAGCGAAGCAAAATGTTCGTTTAACCTCTTATACTTATTTGGACTGTTTATAAATTTGTCTCCTATCGAACACGGTTCTTTTCTTTGGGGTTGTAGCACTAGTAACCGAAGAAAATAACTATGATTAGTGAAAAAATGGAGCATATGCTCAATGGGCAGTACAATAAAGAGGTTTACTCTGCCAATCTGTATTTGTCTATGTGTTCGTATTTCTTAGATAGAGACTTAGACGGTTTTGCCAATTATTTCAGAATTCAGGCGAAGGAAGAACTACAACATGCAGAAAAGCAGTTCGACTATGTTCATGAGGTAGACGGTAAGATAACTGTGGGAGCTTACGAGGCACCAACCAATGAATTTGAGTCAATATTAGACTGTTTCGAGCAGACTCTAGTCCATGAGAAATACGTTACAAAGAGTATCTATGGCCTAGTGAAGCAAGCTTTAGAAGAGGGGGATTATGCTACACATACGTTTCTTCAATGGTTTGTAACAGAACAAGTAGAAGAAGAATCTAATGTAAAGGCTCTCTTGAAGAAATTGGAAATGATAGGAGATAACAGCTCCGCACTCTTTTTATTAAATGATGAATTGTTAAAGAGGGTGTTGCCAGATGAGGGCATGTAAAGTATTAAATGCAAAAATAAGGAGAGCGTCTCAAGCGTTCTCTTTTTTTATAACTAAAATCAGCTCTTTATATTTAGACTTATTATAAATAAAGATTACATTTGTGTCAGAAAAAAATGCAAATGTCTGATCCTCAATTAATTTTATTGGAAGAGCTTAGTGATGTCAAGTCAATGGGGATTGGTAAGATGCTATTCGATAACGACTGTTGTGTTTTGAAAAAGTGCTGTAAAGCCTATAAAAAGAAAGGGAAACATTGCAGGAAGTGCCCAAAAATTTAGGACTTTTCCTTGGAATATTAGTCATTATCCCCGCTCAATAATGCTTATTTAAAATTATTCTAAACAAGCATGGTTTTTAACTCTCCGGTCCTTACTTTTGAGCTTTATTTATAATTATTCCAAATAGAGGCAAGTAAGACAATTAAGAGATGAGAAAAATATTTATGTTATTCATAGGTTTTGCAGTTTTATCAAGTTGCGACCCTAATGATACGGATCCTGAGCCTGTTGTCATTACAGCCCCAGCAACTTATAGTTTTGAAAGGAATGGCCAGTCAAGCGTATCCTATGGGGGACAAACGGATAGAATAGCTATGGCACAAGAGCTTATAGTGGCCATGAAAGATGTAGATAACGCTACAACAATTTCTTTGTTGGAGATGTTTAGAAATGAGGACTCTTCTGGTGGAGATGCTAACCCTTTTTCAGATAGCAACCTGAATGCTTCAACAAAAAGTGTTAAAAGTAAAGTGGCAAATTCGAAGGATTTTTTCTCGGCCAATACTGCTGAAGGGACAATGATTAAGGAGTCACTTGAGGAATTTATAAACAACCAAGTAGATGTTGTCTTTCCTAACTGGGAAACGTTGGCAAGCCAAGGTGCGGCTGGTCAAGTAGCAGATGGAAGCTCTACAAGATATGTGAATAAATTTGGCTTAGAAAATAACCAAATGGTTAATAAAACGCTGATTGGTGCATTAATGTTAGACCAAATCAATAATCATTACTTAGGATCTGCTGTTCAAGATGAGGCAGATAATATTGCCAACAATGATGGTGATATTGTGGCAGATGGTAAGAATTATACAACCATGGAGCATAAATGGGATGAAGGGTTCGGTTATCTTTATGGTGGTTCTGCTGATGGTGCTAATGCTATAGCTACGGTAGGAAGTGATGATATTTTTCTTAATAAATATTTAGGGAAAGTTAATAGTAATTCTAACTTTAGTGGTATTTCTCAGGTTATTTTTGACGCTTTCAAATTAGGAAGAGCTGCTATTGTAGGAAAAGACTACAAGTTGAGAGATGAGCAGGTAGTGATCATAAGAGAAAACCTTTCTAAGGTAATTGCGGTACAAGCGGTCCATTATTTGCAACAGGGAAGAATACAAATTGAAGCAGGCAACAGAACAGGTGCTTTTCATGATCTTTCTGAGGGTGCAGGTTTCCTTGCAAGCCTAAGATTTACTAGAATGGCAAACAGTAAAGAGGCTTATCTTTCTCCTGCAGAAATTAATGCTTTTGTTATTGGTACTCTTCAAGGGTCTGGTGCTGGATTTTGGGATATAACTCCAGATTTCTTAAACCAAGCTTCAGAGAGAATTGCAGGTGCATTTGGTTTTGAAGTGAGTCAAGCTATTTGAGAAACTGGTTGTGACTTTATCATAAATCCTGTTCAAAGGGTATGTGACGTTTTTAGAATAAAGAGTCTGTCTCAAAGTTTTGAGGCAGACTCTTTATTCATCTCTATTTTATTATGAATTTGTAATTCGATCAAATTATGTTAGTTAAAAAAAGTTCTTTTTTAGCAAAGGCTCTGGTGATAATACCAGTCTTCTTATTCAGTATTTCATGTACAGAACCTGATCAAGAGCCGATGCCGGTAGCAGATGATTTTGACAGGCAATTGATGTTGGTTAATTGGGTTGATAATATCATCATTCCGTCTTATAAAAACTATGTCTCGAAATTAGGGGGTTTTAGAAGTAAAGCATTAACCTTCTCACAAAGTCCTGAGGCTAGTGGTTTAACAGAGCTTCGCACGGCTTGGTTAGACGCATACATTGCTTGGCAGCGGGTATCTATGTTTGAAATTGGTAAGGCAGAGGCCATTACGATAAGGAACTTTACCAATATTTTCCCAACAGATGCCTCTGGAATAGAAAGTAGCATTGGCGATGGTAGTTATAACCTTGAGTTACCAAGTAAAAATGATGAACAAGGTTTTCCAGCTTTAGATTATTTGATAAACGGTTCTGGAGAAGATGACGCTGCCATTTTAAATACATTTGCAAACAATGATGCCTATGGTAAATACGTCAATGATGTTTTGGATAGAATGTATGAAATGGCTACGGTCGTTGTGACAGATTGGGAGGGAGACTACAAAACTAGTTTTGTAAATAATAGCGGTTCGTCAGGTACTAGTTCTGTAGATAAGGTGATTAACGATTATCTTTTTTATTATGAGAAATATTTAAGGGCAGGTAAAATAGGTATACCAGCTGGTGTTTTTTCGTCCTCACCGATACCTGGAAGTGCTGAAGCAATTTATCATAAAGGAGCTTCAAAAAAGTTATTTTTAGCCGGTTTAGATGCCGTTCAGGATTTTTTCAACGGTAAGGCCTTTGGTTCTTCTTCAACAGATAATAGTCTTAAAGCTTATTTAGAATATTTAGAAACTCAAAAAGATGGACAAGATCTAACCAAACTAATAAATGTACAATTTAATTCGGCAAGAACATTTGCTGAAGGATTGGATGATGATCTCTCCACCCAAGTAACTACCGATAACATCAAAATGCTAACGACTTATGATCAACTACAAAAAGCAGTGGTTCTGTTAAAAGTTGATATGTTACAAGCACTAAATGTTCAGGTTGATTTTGTAGATGCAGACGGAGATTAAGTTACTTTTAGGGATATGGCTGAAGAATGTTTAAAGCAATAGAAAATCGCTTGTCGAAACCTACAGAAGCCGCTCCTTTGGCGGTTTTTCGTATTTTGTTTGGGCTCGTAATGCTTGTGAGTTTGATTCGTTTCTCAGCTTATGGTTGGATAGAGAAACTATATATTCAGCCCCAAATGCATTTCACCTATTACGGTTTTCATTGGGTTAAACCTCTAGGAAATTATAGCTATCTCCTTTTTGTTGTATGTGTGGCATCCACAGTATTCGTTATGCTCGGCTACAAGTATCGTTGGGCCAGCATAATTTTTTTTCTAAGCTTTACCTATATCGAGCTCATAGATAAGACAACATACTTAAATCACTACTATTTTATTTCATTATTGAGTTTTTTACTTATTTTTCTTCCAGCCAATGCTTATTATTCATTGGATGCAAAGAAGGACGAGAATGTTCGCTTTCAATATATTCCTCAATGGAATATTTGGGCGATTATGCTTCTTTTAGGTATTGTTTATTTTTGCTCTGGACTGGCTAAGATTAATTCAGAATGGATGCTTAAAGCCATGCCTTTAAAGATTTGGCTTCCTTCCAAATATAACTTCCCTCTTTTAGGAGATCTATTTCAGAAAGAATGGGTAGCATATGCCTTTAGTTGGTCTGGAATGGTATATGATCTTTCAATAGTTTTCTTTTTATTATGGAGAAATACAAGAACACTCGCCTTTATAGTCGTTGTCTTTTTTCACCTCCTTACAAGTGCCCTTTTTCCCATTGGAATGTTCCCATATATAATGATTTTAAGTACACTGATCTTTTTTGATAGTACTTTTCATCATAAGTTATTAAGTCGTTTGTCTTACTTGTTTAGGATTAATAAATCTTTATTCGACAATGGAGCATTAAAGCATAGAAAGAAGAATTTTCTTCGTCAGGTTAAAGGCTTTATGTTAGTATCTTTTTTTGCGATTAATATTCTTTTCCCGTTTCGCTATTTACTTTATCCCGGGGAGTTGTTTTGGACAGAAGAGGGTTATAGATTTTCATGGAGGGTAATGCTAATGGAGAAAACAGGTTATGCTCAGTTTAAAGTTTTAGATAAAGACTCTGGGAAGCAGTTTTATATTAACAACACTGACTACTTAACGGCTTTTCAAGAAAAACAAATGAGCACCCAACCCGACTTTATGCTTCAATATGCTCGATATTTATATGGAGAGTTAAGTAGTCAAGGTCAATCAAATTTGGCAATTTATGTGGATAGTTATGTAGCATTAAACGGAGGGGGAAGTAAGGTATATATTAACCCTGAGTTAGATCTATTAACAGTTGAAGACTCTTTTGAACATAAAAACTGGATAAATAATTTTGAGGATTAAGACTGTACTAATATTGACCCTCCTAAGCTGGAATTCGTTTTTACCGTTAACTGCACAATATACGCTCGAAGGAAAACTGGTAGACAAAATCAATAATAACCCTATTAATTATGGCAGTGTTTATTTCAATGGGTCAGAGTATTCGGTAGACGCAGAGGGTAACTTTAAAATAGGAAACGTTTCTCCTTCCACTGAAGAGTTAATCCTCTTCTCTTTGGAGTACGAAACCTTAAAAAAATTGATTGCCTGTAATTCTGATACTTCCATGGTATTCCAATTGGAAAGATTACATCAAGAGCTCTCAGAAGTTGTTATTAGAGCTAAACGAGAGGAGCACTTTGGACTTAAAAGGTTGAAAGCGGTGGAAGGTACTTCGATATTTGCTGGCAAGAAAAATGAGGTTGTTTTGATGGATCAATTGGTTGGAAATATGGCAGCCAATAATGCTAGGCAGATTTATGGTCAGGTGGTTGGTTTAAATATTTATGAAAGTAATGATGCCGGCTTACAATTAAGTATTGGTGGAAGGGGGCTAGACCCGAACAGAACGGCAAATTTTAACACTCGCCAAAATGGCTATGATATTAGCGCTGATGTATTGGGATACCCAGAAAGCTATTATACACCTCCTGCAGAAGCATTAAGAGAAATTCAGGTCATAAGAGGAGCCGCTTCACTACAATACGGAACTCAATTTGGAGGGCTCATTAATTTCAAAATGAATGAGGCAAATAAATATAAAAAAATTGAATTAGTTTCTAGGCAAACATTGGGTTCTTTTGGCCTTTTTACAAGCTTTAATAGCCTAAGTGGTACACTTGGAAAGTTTTCTTATTATACTTATTTCAATTACAAGGTAGGGAATGGTTATCGTCCAAATTCCAATTTTAATTCTAACAACTTCTATGTCAACTTAAGTTTTCAATTTTCGGAAAATACTAAAGTGTCCTTTGAAAATACCTATCTAAATTATTTAGCTAAACAAGCCGGAGGTTTGACCGATCCACAGTTTGTTAAAAACCCACGTTACAGCAACAGAGAAAGAAACTGGTTTGGAGTAGATTGGAAGCTTTATTCTTTAAAATTTGAACATAAATTAGGGAAGCAGTCAGATTTTAGTCTCAATGTTTATGGTCTCGATGCTGAGCGAAATGCTCTCGGATTCAGGGGTAGTGCGGCCAGTTTAAATAGTAATCCTATAACTGCTTTTGATGAAAAAACTGGACAAGGAACTTATCTATTACCAAGAGATCTAATTGTAGGCGAGTTTAATAATTGGGGTATTGAATCTCGAATTTTAAAGAGATATCGGTTGGGTGGTTTGGAATCTACCTTTTTAATAGGGACTAAACTTTATAAGGCTATTAATCGGTCTCGACAGGGAGCGGGAAGTAGGCTGGCTGATGCCGACTTTACTTTCAGGGATGATGAATTTCCGAATTATTCTAATCAATCAAGTTTCATTTTTCCAAATTTAAACTGGTCTATCTTCGGAGAACATATCTTCAATGTGACAGACAAATTTTCTATTACACCTGGACTTAGATTTGAGTATATTAATACTAAAAGTATTGGGACATATCAAAAAGTGAATTTTGATAATGCTGGAAATCCTATCTCAGACCAAGAATTTGCTGATAATAGAGATTTGAGACGCACGTTCCCTCTTTTTGGAATTGGCATAGCATATAAAAAAAATAGTAGTTTGGAGCTATACGGTAACTTCTCTCAGAATTATAGGTCGGTTACATTTTCGGACATTAGAACTGTAAGCCCAACGTTTAGTATTGACCCTAATATAAGCGATGAAAAGGGCTATACTACAGATTTTGGTGTTCGAGGTAAATGGAAAAAACACCTTTCTTATGATGTAGGAGGTTTCGGTCTTTTATACGGAAATCGAATAGGAATCATATTGGATGATAGAGCCAATAGAATTAGGAAAAACATTGGTAAAGCGTTTATTTATGGCTTAGAATCTTTTGTAGATTGGAATATTGCGAACACATTATTTCCAGATAGTTATCAAACCAGATTTAATTGGTTTGTGAATATGGCTATAACCTCTTCTGAATATCTAGATTCAGAAGAAAATAATGTAATTGGGAAAAAGGTCGAATTTATACCCTTGTTTAACTTCAAAACAGGCCTAAAAGCAGGTTTCAAAAACATGTTTGTGAGCACGCAGTTGAGTTACCTTTCTGAGCAGTTTACAGATGTTCAAAATTCCCAAGTCCCTGATGATGGGGATAACAGAAATGGTGTTATTGGAAGCACTCCGAGCTATTTAGTTATAGATTTTTCTGCTTCTTACACCTATAAGAACTTGGTCTTTGAGACAGGAATTAATAATGTCTTAAATTCCTCCTATTTCACAAGGAGAGCTACTGGCTATCCGGGACCAGGTATTATACCATCAGATGGCCGTAGCGGTTATTTTACTTTTGGAGTTAAAATCTAGTTTCAATCAAGTTAAACATAATTAATCTTGTTTATTACAGAGCTCACATCTTTATTTGTTACTTAGTTTATAATTAGTCTAAATAAAAATAAGAATGAAAAAAACTATATCTTGTGGTTTAATGTTTTTTGCGATGTTGTTGGTCTATACATCGTGTGACAAGGTTGAACCTGAGCCAGAAATTGTCTTTAAGGATAGAATTGTAGAAGTAGAAGTAGAAAAAGAGGTTATTGTAGAGTCTATAGAGTCTTTAAAAGTGGACGTTCAAGAGACTTATGCGAACGTTGTTTACAAAAATTACAAGGACTCTTACGAGTTGGCCTTAGCTTTACAGTCTGCTGTTAATTCTTTTGTCGCTGCTCCTTCAGCTAATGGCTTTGCGGTGGCTAAATCAGCATGGTTTGCCTCTCGTGAACCTTATGGTCAAACAGAAGCCTTTCGTTTTGCTGGTGGACCTATTGATGCTGAAGATGGACCAGAAAGACTTTTGAATGCTTGGCCTCTTGATGAATCATATATTGATTATGTATATGGTTCCGAGATGTCTGGTATTGTTAACGACCCAGAAACATATCCAACTTTATCTAAAGAGCTATTGTCTTCATTAAATGAAGCGGGTGGAGATGCAAATATTAGCATCGGATATCATGCCATTGAGTATTTACTATGGGGCCAAGATTTAACAAAACCTTCTGATAAACAAAGAGGTTTACGTGAATTTACGGATTTTACAACACAAGTAAATTCAGATAGAAGAGGGGAGTATTTGAATATCTCTTCAGAATTATTGATAGATCACCTTAACAGTATGGTTATGGCTTGAGACCCTAGTGTTTCTGGTAATTTTAGAGAAGAGTTTTTAGCTCTTTCTGCCAATGACGCAATAACTAATATTTTAACTGGAATAGGTACGCTGTCTAAGTCGGAATTAGCTGGTGAACGTATCTTTACAGCTTATGATAATAGAGATCAGGAAGATGAGCATTCTTGCTTTTCAGATAATACGCACAGAGACACACGTCTTAATGCTATAGGAATTAGAAATGTTCTAACTGGTTGCTACATTCAAAAAGATGGTATTTCTAAAGTCACTGGAGCTTCGTTGATAGACTTAATCAATCTAGTAGACCCTGCTTTTGGTGAGAATATTAGCAGCCAGATGAATGTAGCACTTAGTGCTGTGAATGATACTGCCATTCCTTTTGACTTTGCTATCGCTGATGATAACGAAAGACCTAAGGTTCTTACTGCTGTTCAAGAATTAAGAGTTTTAGGAGATATGATAGCAGAGTTGGGGACTAAATTAGGACTTTCAGTAAATACTGACGGTTGATTTTTTAAGTAAATTAGTCTTCTTATTACCCTTTTTTGATTTAGGCTCAAGAATGTATATCTTCTTGAGTCTATTTTATTTTACTAGAGACCCTTGAATCAGAATTATACTTAGATAAAACAGTTCGATTCTGAAGGTCTAAAAGTATTTTTAGATGCCTTCTTGTAAATCAATAATGAAAAAGAATGAGCAGTTCTAAAAAAAGATATCTTCTTTCGATATTTATTGCAATGGCCTTTTGGTCATGTAATGAAGCAATGGAAGAAAATCCTGAGCCAGATTTAATTAAAGCTCCTAGAGAGCTTATGGCAGAAGTCAATGAAAACTTTGCCGGTGGAAGTGAAACGGTTTTCGACGCTTCTGTAAATGCTTTTGGTTTTCAGAGTCCCTCATTGTCAGGAAATGATGGTTTGCTATTTTTCGTCGGGAATTCCTTATTCAATAAGAATTGGGTGACGGCTCCAGCGTCCACAACAGCTCGAGACGGTTTGGGACCCTTCTTTAATGCCCGTTCTTGTTCTTCTTGTCATTCTAGAGATGGAAGAGGCATGCAAAATGTTGGAGATTAAATAGGCAGAGGAATTTTACTCCGTCTAAG
>JBNMFK010000091.1:0-12810 GCA_051269965.1 Algoriphagus sp.
ATTTCTCGCTGAGCATTTACATTTTCAGAAGCTCTATTAAGACTTCTTCCAGTCAAACTCGCTTTAACCTTTATATATATTTCACCTTCGATAAAATCGTCGTTAATTTGTTGTGCTTGAATGCTAGAACTCAAGCAAAGTGCGAAAACAAAATATGGTAGTAAAGAATTTCTGATCTTCATTTTGTTCTAAAACCTCAATTTATGAAAAAACACGCCTTAACTGTTCTTTTTCTCTTCTCTTTTAATTTATGGAGTTTTGCACAAGAAAAACCGAGTAGTACCGGCCAGCTACTACATAGTCTAAATAAGCTGGAAGTAGTGGGCTCTGCCATGTATGTTGCAGCCCATCCAGACGACGAAAACACTTTAATGATCACATGGTTAGAAAACGAAAAGAAAGTAAGAACCGCCTACATAGCTATGACTAGAGGAGATGGCGGCCAGAACCTTATAGGTACAGAAAAAGATGAATTTGCAGGTTTATTAAGAACAAATGAGCTCTTGCAAGCCAGAAGTATTGACGGGGGCGAGCAATATTTCACGCGAGCAAATGATTTTGGTTATTGTAAGACTACCGAAGAGGCCCTAGCCTTTTGGGGTAAAGAATTAGTTTTATCCGACTTAGTTTACAGAATAAGAAAGTTTCAACCTGATGTCATGATTACGAGGTTCCCGCCAGACAGTCGAGCAGGACATGGACATCATTCTGCCTCCTCTCTCCTAGCTGAAGAGGCTTTTGACGCAGCAGCAGATCCAGATGCTTTTCCTGAACAATTAAAGGAAGTGGCTATTTGGCAGGTAAAAAGGTTAGTTTGGAATTTTTACAACCGTGGGTTCACTAACACGCCACCTGAAGAAGCTAGTACTTTTATTACGATAGATATTGGGGGTTACAATGCATTGTTGGGAGAGTCTTATGGAGAAATAGGTTCTAGAGCCAGGAGCATGCATAAAAGCCAAGGTTTTGGTGCAGGACTTTTTAGAGGTGAAAGACTGGAAACCTTAAAGCATACCAAAGGCGAACCAGCAGAAAATGACTTATTTGATGGCATAAATACCTCTTGGAGCAGGATAAAAGGTGGAAATATTATTGGTACAGTTATAAATGATATCAAATTAAACTTTAATCCGGAGACCCCAGAAAACTCTGTTTTAGCTCTTAATCAATTATACAAATTGATGCAAACATTACCTGATAGTCCTCTGCTTCAGTACAAACTGACTGAGCTCAAAGATTTGATATTAGATTTTGCAGGTATCCATATGGAAGTCAATGCCCGAGATTATAATATTAGTAAAGGGGATTCTCTAGAAGGTACTTTCCGCTTAATTAACAGGTCTAATTTGAACGTGAAGGTTTCGAGTATTACAATCCCAAAACTTGCCTATGCCATAAATAGCGAGTCCCAGCTAATAGAAAACACAAGATTTGAGCAAACTTTCAAAGAAAAGATTCCCAAAGAAACACCCTACTCGCAGCCTTATTGGCTCCAGGAAAAACATGCTATTGGCTCCTATCATATTAGTGATGAGTCGCTAAAAGGATTACCGCTTTCTCCGCCTGTTTTAACTAGCCTTATCCAGCTCAATATTGAAGGCCTGCTGCTAGAAAAAGAAGTTCCCCTGACATTTAAATACGTAGAACCGTCCTTTGGAGAAATTTATCAGCCGCTTGTAGTTGTCCCTGCCGTAACAGTAACCGCAAATACAGGTTCGCTGATTTTTGGGAGTAACCATTCGCAAGAATTCTTTATTACCGTCAAATCTGCGAGAAATAATATAGAAGGCATTGTTCATCTAGACATTCCCAATGGCTGGAATTACGCCCCCCTTTCTAAAAGTTTTAGCTTGAAAAAGAAAAATGAAGAGCTCATTTTAAAGTTTAGCATAACGCCACCTACCGATGCTTCTCAAGGTCTCGTCCAAATTAAAGCGACTGTGGATGGTCAAACTTTTGGCTCTGCTTTAAATAGTATAAAGTACCCACATATTCCTGAGACGGTAACTTTTCCAGCGTCAGAACTCGCAGTTCTTAAACTTGACCTGAAGAAAAAAGGTAAAAAAGTTGGGTATATAGTAGGTGCTGGTGATGATATACCGCAAGCTTTGGCTAGGATGGGATATACAGTAGACCTATTAAGTGAAGACGACTTAAGTGGAAGTTTATCGGCTTATAAAGCTATTTTAGTTGGTATTAGAGCCTATAATACCAACGATTGGCTTCCCTTTTATCATGAACGCTTAATGACTTATGTAAAAGACGGAGGCAATTTAATCTGCCAATATCAAACAAGCGGAAGAGGAACTCCCGACTTTATTAATAAGATGGGCCCCTACCCTTTCAGTATCAGTAGAGACCGAGTGAGCGAAGAAGATGCCGAAGTAAGATTCGTAGATACGTCAAATACCCTGCTTAGCAAACCTAATAAATTAAGCAGTGCCGACTTTCAAGGCTGGGTACAGGAAAGAGGTCTTTATTTTGCGACGGATTGGCACAAAGATTATAAACCTCTTTTTTCCATGAATGATAAAGGAGAAACGGCTAAGGAAGGAAGCTTGATTCATACCGCGTTTGGAAAAGGTAATTATGTATACACGGGCTTATCCTTTTTTAGAGAACTACCCGCTGGCGTTCCTGGTGCTTATCGTCTATTGGCGAATTTGATTAGTATGTAATGGATTGGAGCAGAGGCATTTCAACTTGGGAGATAATATTTATAATGGCTTTTTTGTCATTGTACAGTTTCTATTTTTTCAAGACTATACGCATTGGAAAATATTTAGGAAGAGCTTCAAAAGCCATATACCTCAAGTTTTTATTGCGTACTATCGTTGTGGGATTAATGATTGCAGCTCTTTTAGGACCTAATTTCGGATTAACGGAAACGGATGCTCGAAAAAAAGGAAAAGATGTTATTTTAGCTATCGACCTCTCTGCCTCTATGAATTCTACAGACATAAGTCCTAGCCGACTAGATAAAGTGAAAATTGAAGTCAATAATCTCATTAATCAATTGGAAGCTAATCGTGTGGGCCTTCTTATATTCTCCACGCAAGCCTATTGGCAAGTACCGCTTACCTTTGACCTGAGCCTGGTAAAAGAAACTTTAGCTTCTCTTAATACCGAAATGATGCCTAAAAAAGGAAGTAATTTAAATTCGGCCTTGATTGCTATCAACGCTAAGTTTATCCAAAATGCCGGAAATGACCGCTCACAAGCTGCTTTGTTATTTACAGATGGCGAAAATTTTGGTCCATTAAATACTCAGATAAAACAAACGCTCGACTCGACTAGAAGCTCACTTTATCTAATAGGCGTAGGCACAGAAGCTGGAGCGGCCGTTCTTTCACAGGGTCAACCTTTAGTCCAGGAAGACGGTTTTATAGCCACGACTAAATTAGATGCCGCGGCTCTCAAAAAGTTATCTATTAATTTAAGAAGTCGTTTATTTCTTTTGAATAGCAATCAAACAAATCTGGCAGGAATAGTACCAGCCTTAAACGCACAAGAAGATGTGTTAGTTACACAGACTAAACTATTGATAGGAAATAATAAATATGCTAATTTTCTTCTTGTAGCTTTGATCCTAATGGCGCTCGATATCATGTTTGCTATTAAAGTTTTCAAAGTTTAAGTGCCTATCATATTCTACATATTGCGGTTATACATAATTTTTCAGACTCCTCAGAGCAGTCCTGCTTTGGCCACTGAAATAAATAAACTCTATGCAAATAGGGAGTACGCATTGGTCATTGATAGATTTAAGATAATGACTGATAAGTCAGACGTTATCTCTCCAGAAACAAGGATCAAGGCCGCTCATGCTTTCTTTGCTGCAGGCGATACTACGAGCCAAGTAGCCCAATTAAAAAAAATGGAGAACCTGAGGAACAAAACGTACCAATCTGTCATTCTAAATCAAAAAGCAATCTTAAGTGCATATTCGGGAGATACCTTGACAGCAATAAATCTATTAAAAAAGGCCATTGAGACGGAAAACACCAATAACTTTGTGAAACAAAATTTTGAGTATCTAAAAAAGATATATCATCCAAATAAGAATAACAATGCTCCGAACAGACAAAACTTGGAGCAAGAAAGAGAACAAGAAGAACTGAGTGGTTTGGTGACCAATAGCGATTCAAAAGAAGATAAGCTGACCAGCAGCACCTTGCCTCTCATTAGTGTAGAGCAGGCTTTAAAGCTTTTGGATGCTATGAGAGCTAATGAAAGTAACAAAATGCCCGTTTTATTTGGCACAGAAAGTGATACAACAGACTACGGAAATTGGTAAAAAAATGAATGTAATAGAGGAGGCTAGTTTTAATTTTGAAGGTCAAAAAAGTGTCTATCATGGGAAAGTTCGCGACGTATATGGATTTGACCATGGCTTATTAATGATAGCCTCAGACAGAATTTCTGCCTTTGACGTCATCCTTCCCAAAGCGATTCCCTGTAAAGGACAAGTTTTAAATCAAATAGCAGCAAAGTTCTTAAAAGCAACGGAAGACATCGTTCCTAATTGGCTGCAAGAAGTACCTGACCCAAATGCCTCATTTGGTTTAAAATGTGCCACTTTCCCAGTAGAAATGGTAGTTAGAGGTTATTTAGCCGGCCATGCTTGGCGTGAATATCGGAGTGGAAAAAGAAGTGTATGTGGCGTATCGCTACCAGACGGATTAAAAGAAAATGACAAGCTTCCCAATCCTATTATTACGCCTACCACTAAAGCTCACCAGGGGCACGATGAAGATATTTCTAGAGAAACTATTATATCCAATGGTTTAGTGTCGGAAAAAAAGTATGCTCAACTAGAAGCCTATACGCTTGCCTTGTTTGTACGAGGTACAGAAATAGCCGCTGCTCAGGATCTCATTCTGGTAGACACTAAATATGAATTTGGCGAGAAAGATAATGTCATTTACCTAATTGACGAAATTCATACGCCAGACTCCTCACGATACTTTTATGGTGACGTTTATGAGCAGAACCAAGAGGCAAATATTCCACAAAAACAGCTTTCCAAGGAGTTTGTAAGAGAATGGCTTATTGAAAATGGGTTTCAGGGCAAAGAAGGACAGCATGTTCCAGAGATGACCCCGGCCAAATGTGAGGAAATTAGTAAAAGGTACATAGAACTTTATGAAAAAGTTACTGGAGAGGATTTTGTACCTCAAAATACCGATGATATCTATGTCAGAATTGAACAAAATATTAATGCTTTTCTCAAACGTAAATAAGCAACATGAATTACTTAAAAAGTGAACGTCTAAATAACTTATCTTACGCCATTCGCGGACCTATTTTTGATAAAGCCCAGGCTCTGGAAACTGCCGGTCATAAAATCATTAATCTCAATATTGGGAACCCGGCACCCTTCGGTTTTGATGTGCCAGACGAGATAGTGGAAGACATGATTCTCAATATTAGAAATGCCCAGGGCTACTGCCATCATTTAGGGATTTTTCCGGCTAGAAAAGCAGTGATGCATTATACCCAGCAGATAGGCATAAAAGATGTTAGGATAGATGATATCTTTATAGGCAATGGTGTTAGTGAGCTTATTGTGATGTGTATGCAGGCACTTCTAAATCAAGGAGACGAGATACTTATTCCATCACCTGATTATCCACTATGGACTACTGCTGTGGGGCTTTCTGGTGGTAAAGCCGTGCATTATATCTGTGATGAACAAACCGATTGGAATCCAGATGTGAATGATATGAGGTCTAAAGTTACCTCAAAAACAAAGGCCATCGTGCTCATCAATCCTAACAACCCTACCGGAGCTGTATATGAAAAAGACGTTTTAGAAGAAATTGTAGCTTTGGCTGCAGAAAAAAATCTCATCGTCTTTTCTGATGAGATTTATGATAAAATCTTATATGACGGATACAAGCATATACCCATAGCTTCTTTAAGTGACGAAGTTTTTTTTATGACTTTCGGAGGTATTTCCAAAAACTACAGAGCCGCGGGTTTTAGAGGTGGATGGGTAATAGCTAGTGGAGCCAAGGATAAAGCTAAAAGTTATTTAGAGGGCATTAATCTATTAGCTAGTATGCGTTTATGTGCCAATGTACCTACGCAATATGCTATTCAAACAGCTTTAGGAGGCTACCAGAGTATAGACGACTTAGTTGCAAATGATGGCCGATTAAAAAAACAAAGAGACCTCATTCATTATAAACTTACAGATATTCCGGGCATCACCTGTGTAAAGCCAAAAGGAGCCCTTTATGTATTTCCAAAAATTGACCTCAAAAAATTTAATTTCAAAGATGATGAGCAATTTACGATGGACTTATTGACAGAGCAAAGAATCTTAGTCGTTCCAGGTTCTGGTTTTAATACGTTTGATAAGACCCATTTTAGAATCGTCTTTTTACCAAATACAGAAATACTAAGTAAAGCTGTTTCTAGTTTGACAGAAATGTTGGACGAGCATCGTATTAAAATACCTCAAACCATCTAAGTCATGGATATTGTTCTTCCAATTCTTGGCTTTATTCTCTTAATAGTGGGCGTGGTAGGTTCTGTACTTCCTCTTCCAGGTCCGCCTTTAGGGTTTGCGGGATTGCTGGCTCTTCATTACTCTAAATATGCTCAATTCTCTCAAGATCTTTTAATAGGTCTAGGCATTGCCACGGTACTCGTTACTTTTTTAGATTACTACGTACCCATCTGGGGAACTAAGAAGTTTGGTGGTACCAAGGCAGGCGTAAGAGGTTCTATGGCAGGCTTGGTGGTGGGTATGTTTCTTGGCCCTTTCGGTATCTTTATTGGAGCTTTTCTAGGGGCACTACTTGGAGAAGCTTTTATGGGCGACCGAAAGAATGCTCTGAAGGCCGCACTGGGTAGTTTTGCAGGTTTTGCCGCAGGTATTGTTATGAAATTAACCCTTTGCGGGTTTATGATTTTCTATGGTATTCAGGCAGTTTTTTTATAGAAAGCTAAATCTTCAAACTAAAAATAAGGGAAATCTTTAGAGACTTCCCTTATTACATTTTTTTCTAGATTTAGTTTATAGCAGGAGAACCCGTTTCGCCAGTTCTAATTCTTATGGTCTCTATCATTTCCGAAATGAATATTTTACCATCACCAACATTTCCAGTGTAAGCCGCTTTTTTGATAGCCTCGATAGTTTTATCCAAGAAGTCATCAGAAACTACAATGGAAACAAATCTTCTTTGAATATCAGTGGTACTGTAACTAATAGTTCTGTAAATATGACCTTCCTTTTCGTTACCTACTCCTGTCACATCCCAATAGCTAAAAAAATTCACCTCGATAGCATGAAGGGCATCACGAACTTCAGAAAACTTAGATTTACGGATAATGGCTTCGATTTTTTTCATCTTCTTCTTAATTGATTTATTTTAAAATATAATTTCGTTTTTAAATGTAAAGAAAAAATTTTCAAAGGGTAATACTTCTGTTTTGCAAAATTATAGTTTGCCTGAAAAAGCAATGAAAAATACAATTTTAAACCCCAAAAATTCAATTACTTCTTGCTGATAGTGAAGTCCAAAAAATATAATCCTAGATTTACCATCTACTATAAACCATACATAATTTGCCTTAAACATACAATAGCCATATTATATAGGTAACAATGTCTAATAATAAGCCATAACCCAAACTTTATTCTCTTTCATTTGACTCAAAGGTCAGAAGGATTATTGAACAAAACAAAAACTAAAGGGCTCTCAATATTCTAATAATTATTTTTAAACATCGTATAATCTAAAAAAGCACTTTCCAATGGAAAGTGCTTCTTTTATTTGCCAATTTATCTTTCAAAATTGAGCGTAAAACGAATAGAATATTTTTTTAAGATAATCCCAAAACTTTTTTATTTATGACTTCATCTGCTCCTGTTGAAGCGAAATCGTCAAAGGCTCTAGTCACTACTTCTATGAGTTGGTTCTTAATAAAAGGTGCCCCTTCTTCGGCTCCCTGGCTAGAGTCTTTAATGCAGCATTCCCATTCTAAAACAGCCCAACCATCGTACCCGTATTGCGAAAGCTTAGAGAAAATAGCTTTAAAGTCTACTTGTCCATCTCCTAAAGAACGAAAACGTCCAGCACGATCTGCCCAGCCAGAATACGCACCATAAACGCCCTGCCTACCGCTAGGATTAAATTCGGCATCTTTCACATGGAAAGCCTTAATTTTTTCGTGATAAATATCTATAAACTCAAGATAGTCCATGCATTGCAGCACGAAGTGAGATGGATCGTAATTTATACAGGCTCTTTGGTGACCTCCTACTGCTTCTAAAAACCTTTCAAAACTAGTTCCATCATGAAGGTCTTCTCCTGGATGAAGTTCATAACAGTAATCTACGCCGCAGTCTTCATACACATCTAGAATAGGTTTCCACCTTTTAGCTAATTCAGCAAAAGCTGTTTCTACCATACCCGCTGGTCTTTGTGGCCATGGGTAAAGGAAAGGCCATGCCAAGGCTCCAGAAAAGCCAACACTTGTTTTTAAACCTAAGTTTTGAGAAGCCTTCGCTCCCATTTTTACTTGGTCTATAGCCCAAGCTCTTCTGGCTGGTTCATTTCCTACAACCTCCGCAGGAGCAAAACCATCATACATCGTATCATAAGAAGGATGAGAAGCTACGAGCTGCCCCTGCAAATGCGTCGCAATCTCAGTAATCTCTAAACCCTTATCCCTTAACATGCCTTTTAAATCATCACAGTATGTTTTAGATTCTGAAGCTGTCTTTAAATCTATACACCTTGAATCCCAAGTTGGCAGCTGAATGCCTTTATAGCCCAAACCCGCCATATAATCTGCAATGGTTTCTAAGGAATTAAAAGGGGCTTCGTCCCCCATAAATTGTGCTAAATAAACAGCTGGTCCTTTTATTGTTTTCATATATTGTCTTGTTAATATGTTAAGTGTTAGATACTTTTTATATCCATCACCTTGTAGATTTCAATTTATTTTTATATTGTTAGATCTAACTTAAATCAATGCCCTACCTTAAGTTCTGTCGACTACAACACCTGTCAGTTCGAGCAGAAAGACCTATGCTCAGGACGAGAATTAAACCCTAACCCATTTTTGAGCTCTATGACTTTCCAAAATTCGCTCACAAACTAATAACTCTCTATAGCCGTCTGCAAAAGTTGGAAAGGTAGGATTCTCTGGTTGTTTACCAGCTTCTACAGCCGCGTAAACCTCCTTAAAGAGTTGCTTAGACGTATCTGGAAATCCTTCATTATGGCCTCCCGGAAAAGAAACGACGCTTTGAACGTCAGCATCTACCAGTGAAGGATCCTTCATAAGTACCTCATTCGCCTTTTCTCTATGACCCATCCAAAGTTCGTTAGGTCGTTCAGAATTAAAAGCAAAAGTCTTTTTAGAACCCGAAATCTCTACTTTCAATTGATTCTTTCTACCTGCCGAAACTTGCGAGACTGTAATACAACCTCTGTTTCCATTGTCAAAACGCAATAAGACATTGGCGTGATCCTCCGTATTAATAGGCACATTTTCATAATCATCTGGCCCCAAGACTTCGTCAGAATAGGTGGCTATTTCTCTGATTGGTTTCTTTCTGAATTTATGAACGGTACTGAAGTCGGCCATAAGTTCAACTGTTTTTAGACCAGTTACATATTCTATGATGTCCATGAGATGAGAACCAATATCTGCAATAGCTCTAGAGTCACCTGACTTGTCTGGCTCCAAACGCCAATTATAGTCGGTGTTAAAATAAAGCCAATCCTGTAAATAAGAGCCTATGATAGAATAAACGTCACCAAGTTCACCCTTCTCACGCATTACCTTCATCTGGCGAACCATCGGGTAGTATCTCAAATTGAAATGGACGGCGTTTACCAAACCAGAAGCCTCAGCGATTTTAACTAATTCTTCCGCTTCATGGAGGTCTTTAGATAATGGTTTTTCACATACCACGTGTTTGCCTGCCTCTAACGCGGCTTTAGACTGGCTATAATGCAAGAAATTTGGAGTACAGATATGAATACACTGTATCTCATCCATTTTCAGCAAATCATCAAAGGTACATCCCACGGGAATTCCTAAGTCCTTAGCTTTTTGATCCGCAATTTCCTGAGTGACTTCACAAAGTGCCACTACTTCTACATTTGGGAGTCTTCTCAAGGCTTCTATATGGGCTGGCCCTATAAAGCCAGTACCTACTACACCTACTTTTATCTTCGACATCTATTCTTAAAGGTTTTGGTTGCTTTCAATACTTAAAGTTCTACAAAAATAAAGAAGCTACAAGGAACGCAGAAAAATAAAGGGATTTTGTATCGTTATTATGCCGATATTCATTTTTGAACGAGTAGATGTCCTTTTCAGAAAGCCTTAATTCTATGTGTCATTTGTCAAAAGCCCTCGGGCTCTTTTTTGTTCTAAGCCTTAGTTCATGCAAGAAAGCCAATGAGCCAACAAAAAAAATTATCCCGCCGGCGACTAGCTGGTTTAACGTGTCGACTATAGACGACGATACCAAAATTCTTGAGGAAAAGGAAAGCTCACAGGCAAACGTACTCTATTTAATTAGTGGTAGCGAACGGTCTATTCTCTTTGATTCAGGTTCTGGTGAAAACAGAGCTGAAAATGGTTTCAAAATAAATCCTCATGTGGAAGCTTTGGTAGACTCTCCAATTTCACTAGTCCTCTCCCATTTTCATTTTGATCACAGTCAGAACGTCAACGAATTTGAAAACATCATTTTTCCCGATATTCCTTTCTTAAGAAAAGCAATAGACGAAAATCAAAACTATACATTCAGTAAAACAGACCTTTTCGAAGGATCTAGTCCAAAGCAAATTAAAGTCTCTGAATGGCTACCAATTTCAAAAGACATAGACTTGGGAGGCAGGACCATCCAACTCATGCATATCCCTGGCCATACCGACGAATCTGTAGCTATGGTGGACAAAGAGAGAAAATTGATATTCCTAGGCGATTTCTTTTATAATGGTACCTTATTCACTTTTAAAGAAGGTGACATAGAAAAGTATGTAACTAGTGTAGCAAAAATCACAGCCCTGATAGACGAGGAATACAGGCTTTTTGGTGCACATGACTTGCCTGAGATTTCACTTTCCAACTTTAATAAATTGTCAAGGCTATTAAACTGCATTAAAAATAAAAATTGCCTAGGAACTGCACAGATGGCTTTTGGAAGGCCAATTCTTTTGTACAACCTTGATGGCTTGCAGATTGCAGCATTTCAGTAAATAGGGAGGTTGCTTCTGCTTTCGGAGTGATTTTTACTAAAAAAACAACTTTTAAGTCTATGACATTACAATGAAAATATTCAATACAGAACAAATAAGGCATTGGGATACTTATACAATCCAAAACGAACCTATTGAATCTTTGGACTTAATGGAACGTGCCTCTGAAACGTTTGCAAGGTGGATTACAGAACAATTCCCAAATAAGCTAACTCCAATATATGTCTTTTGTGGAAATGGAAATAATGGAGGTGACGGTTTAGCTATTAGCCGGATCTTGCATCAAAAATCTTATGACGTTAAGGTCATAGTGCTTGCATTTTCAGATAGAAGGTCAATAGATAATCAAGCTAACCTTAAGGCAGTCCAAAAGATTAAAGACCTCCATATCACAACGCTATTTAATATGGATAATTTGCCCTCCATTCAAGGTTCTTCTATTGTGATAGATGCTCTTTTCGGAACTGGCCTTAAAAACGAACTACATGGTTTCGTTCAAGATTTAATCCGTTTTTTAAATCAATTGAATGTAACTCGAGTCGCTGTTGATATGCCTTCTGGATTATATGGTGATGCATCGTCAAATGGAGTCATATTCAATGCCGATTACACCTACTCCTTTGAACAACCCAAATTAGCCTTTATGTTCCCTGAGAATCAGAAATATGTGGGCCATTGGCGTGTAAACTCCATTCAACTTTCTGAAGAATACTACTTAAAAGAGAGTACGAACAATTATCTAATAACCAACAAGGTAGCCTTATGTCATTACAAGAAAAGAAGAAAGTTTGAGCATAAAGGAAGCTTTGGTCATGCCTTGTTGATTATGGGCAGTAGGGGAAAGATTGGTGCTGCCGTCCTTTCAACGTGTGCTTGCTTGAGATCTGGATCTGGATTGACGACCGTTTATACCCCATCTTGTGGCTATGAAATTTTACAAACGAGTATTCCAGAGGCCATGGTCATTACGGATAATAATAATTCCTTTATTGGTACTTTGCCTAAAACTGATAAATACAATGCTGTTGGCATTGGATGTGGACTTGGTATGGAAGATGAAACTCAAAAGGTATTAGGAGAATTGTTACAAAATTCAAGTCATGCATTAGTTCTAGACGCGGATGCCCTTAATATAATTACCGCCAATCCAGATATGCTTCATAAAATACCCAAAGATTCAATCTTAACACCCCATCCTAAAGAGTTCGAAAGACTATTTGGAAAGACTTCTAATGACTTTGAAAGAAATAGTCTTCAAAGGCAAAAAGCCATCAGTTTACAATGTTATATATTATTAAAAGGAGCACATAGCTGTATCGCTGCACCTGATGGAATATGCTACTACAACACAAGTGGAAATCCTGGCATGGCTACAGCAGGCAGCGGAGACGTGCTTACTGGGATCATTACAGGCTTATTAGCACAAGACTACTCCTCCAAGGCTGCCTTATGTATGGGAGTATATTTACATGGATTAGCAGGTGATTTGGGAGCTAAAGAATTAGGTGAGGAATCTTTAATAGCTAGGGATATCATAAAGTATCTACCAAAGGCATTTATGAAAATGAAGTGT
>JBNMFK010000092.1:0-12725 GCA_051269965.1 Algoriphagus sp.
TTGAATACTAATTTGACTTACGAAATTCGCCCAACTTGGACTAGTTCCTTTAACCTTTCCTATGTATCTGCCAGAAACACGGCTCAGGGAGAAGATTCACGTTTTTATCAACCGAACTTCAGCCTACAAAAGAGTTTTAAAGATTTCAGTGTAAGTGTGCTATGGCAAAATGCGGCCATAGGTAAAATGAAGGTCAATCAGCAACGAATAACTACAGTGGGTGCTAACTTCTTTACTACCACTAATTACATTCAGGAGGTCAATATCTTTAAAGTCAACTTCTCTTATAACTTTAATCCTTCAAATAAGAAGGTCAAACTTCCTGACAGCGAATTTGGCGAAAGAGAATTTTGAAAGGTAACCTCTACCAAATGCCACTGGTAGTTAGAAAGTCCTAAATAAATCACGGGGTTCTGAAAGAGGGGCATTCAGAATAATATGTTAATTTTAGTACGAGATAATACCCTATTGAAATGAAACAATTCACCCGAAAGGATTTTCTAAAAACAACGGCCTTAGGCTTACTTTCTACTTCTGTTTTTGGAAATAATACAGGAAAGACACTGCAAAAAAAACGTTATCAAATAGGAGCCTGCGATTGGTCCATAGGAAACAAGTCCAATCTTGGGTCGATGGAAATAGCTCGTCAAATAGGTCTAGACGGTGCTCAACTGAGTTTGGGCTTAAAAGAAAACAATATGCACCTCAGACAAAAGGAGGTACAAAAAGCGTATAAGTCACTTGCTAAAATTTTTGATGTGAGTTTTACGGGCCTTGGTATTGGAGAATTAAATCAATATCCATATAAATCTGATTCTCAAACAGACGTCTGGGTAGCAGACAGCATTGATGTGGCCAAGGCTTTAGATGTTTCAGTGGTACTCATAGCGTTTTTTGCTAAGGGTGACCTGAAAAATGACAAAAAAGGGACGGATGCCGTCATTCAAAAATTTAAGGATGTGATGCCGAAAGCCGAAAAGTTAGGAATTACGCTTGGGATAGAATCTTGGCTGAGTGCGGAAGAGCATATGGACATCATAGATAAAGTAGCCTCGCCAAATCTAAAAGTATATTACGACGTGGCCAACTCGGAGAAAATGGGCTATGATATTTATGAAGAAATAGTCTGGTTAGGGAAACAGAATCAGATATGCGAATTCCATTTTAAGGAAAACGGAGCTTTACTGGGTCAGGGTAAGGTGGACTTTCAAAGAGTGAAAAAATGCATGGACGAAATAGACTATCGGGGTGCCATTCAAATAGAAGGGGCTGTACCTAAAGGCGACTTGCTGCTTCCTAGTTATATCAAGAATAATGTCTTTGTAAGAGACCTTTTAAGTTAAAAAGATACATGAAATACTTATTATTAGTTCTTACGTTAAGCTTGTCTTCGTGGTTATTTAAAGGTCCGGGGGATGATAAAATGTACGTTCCTGACGACCTGGAAGTAAGTCTGTGGGCAGAGTCTCCTATGTTTCACAATCCTACCAACATGGATGTAGATGCCCGCGGCAGAATTTGGATTACAGAGGCGGTAAATTATCGTGACTTTAATAACAAGACCGAGGAAAGATTAAATTCTTCTGAAAAAGGAGATAGAGTAGTCATATTGGAGGATGTAAATCAGGATGGTAAAGCAGATAAGTCTACCGTTTTTGCTCAAGATAGTCTTTTAGTGGCTCCGCTAGGTATTGCTGTTTTTGGGAACAAAGTTTTTGTGAGTTGTGCTCCAAACGTTATTGTTTACACAGACTTAGACGGAGATGATAGGGCAGATAAAAAGGAGATTTTCTTGACTGGCTTCGGTGGCTTTGACCATGACCATTCTTTACACTCCTTTATTGCCACACCGTATGGCAAGCTACTTTTTAATACAGGAAACGCAGGGCCACACTACGTTAAAGATAAAAATGGATGGACACTGCGGTCTGGGAGTATTTATACTGGCGGAACGCCTTATGCCAAGGCTAATAAAGGAAATCAGAAAAGTGATGATGGACGTGTTTGGGTTGGAGGCTTGGCTTTGGAGATTGAGCAAAATGCTACTAATCTGAAAGTATTGGGTCATAATTTTAGGAATTCCTATGAGATAGCGATGGACTCTTATGGCAATATGTGGCAAAACGATAATGACGATCAAGTCATAGCTTGTCGTGCAGGCTATTTAATGGAAGGTAGTAATGCAGGTTATTTTTCTAAGGATGGTACTCGACAATGGCAAGGTGACAGAAGGCCAGGTCAAGATATATTTTCGGCACACTGGCACCAAGAGGATCCTAATGTTTTACCCGTAGGTTACAAAATAGGAGCAGGATCGCCCACGGGGCTTATGGTTTATGAGGGAGGATCTTTCGGTGAAAAGTATCAAGGTATGCTTTTAAGCTGTGAGGCAGGCAGGAATGTAGTCCTAGGGTATCATACTAGTAAAAATGGAGCAGGTTATGATCTAGAAGAGTTTGACCTTATAGGGTCTTTACCGAGTAATGACGAGCATTATATTTGGAATGCCGATTTTCAAAACGATAAGCCGAAATGGTTTAGACCAAGTGACGCAGTGACAGGAACGGACGGTGCCATTTATGTTGCAGATTGGTATGATCCTGTGGTTGGTGGACATAAAATGGATGACAAAGAAGCCTACGGAAGGATTTATAGAATCACACCGAAAGGAAGAAAACTAAAATCTCCAAAATTGAATTTTGGGACCCTAGAGGGGCTCTTGAAAGTCATAGAGAATCCAGCAGTTAACGTTAGATTAGAGGCTTTTAATAAAATAAAGCTTATAGGTGAACCGGCTGTTCCGCAAGTCTTAGATTTAACTTTGCACAAGAATCCATATGTAGCAGCTAGAGCTATTTTTCTTTTGTCAGAATTGGGTAATTCAGGCATTGATCATGTCAAAAGAATTTTAAGAAACGGGTTTGGTGATCACCAAATTGCCGCGGCCAGGGCATTAAGAAATAAAGGATTCACGTTGTCAGAATTACAGGAAATAGACATTAAAAGCGTATCATCTGAATTACAAAGAGAAGTTGCCATTTCTCTGAGAGATTTAACCTATTCTGAGTCAAAAGATGCCCTTATGGAATTAGCCAAGTCTTATCTCCAAAAGGATGATTATTTGTTAAACGCCATCGGAATTGGAATAGACTCAAAGGCCGCACAGTTTTTTGAAGACTATGCTAAAACTCTTCCTCAAGACCCGCTTGAAATTTCTGAAACAGAGGCCAGTATACTTTTTACTATGAATCCTGTTGGCGGAGAAGCCATTTTTAAGGCTAGAGCGGGCACTCCTGAAATAAGACCCCAGTTAAGAAAGCAGGCCATTACTTCACTGGCTTTCGTAAATACAGCAAAGGCGGCTAAATACATGATTGCTCTCAGTAATTCAGAACTTACTGATGTGGCCGAGCAAGCACAATATTGGGTTAGTTTCAGAAAGAATAATGACTGGGCCGACTTATTGGACTGGGAAGAAAGTGAAGAAGTTCTGTTAAGTGCCAATCAAAGAACAATGATAGCTCTTAAAGAATCATTGTTGGACGAATCTGTGGAAATGGAACTAAGAGAAAAAGCTGCAGCTAGTTTGGCTTCTGACGCCTATGGTGGAAGACTGATTTTAAACCTGGCTGCCGCAAACCAACTATCCAAAGAAATGAAGTCCCTCATAAATCTATATATCTTTAGTAATCCAGATCTATCTATTCGAAGTATGGCCTCAGATTATTTTTCGCTTCCTGGGGGTCAAAGACTCTCTATGGATTTAGCTGTCAATATGCCGGGAGAGACTGAAAAAGGAGCGTTGATTTTCAAGGAGAATTGTATGACTTGCCATAAGGTGGGAGAAAACGGGGCAGATATAGGTCCAGACTTAACGCTCATAAAAAAGAAATTTAATAAAACGGGTTTGTTAGATGCCATTATGAATCCTTCGGCCAGTATGGCTTTTGGGTACGAGCCGTGGTTAGTTACCTCTGAGAATAATAGTTATTACGGTTTCATAGTAGCAGATGGAAAAACGCTTGTATTGAAAGATTTGACAGGGAATAAGGTAAGCATCAAGTCTGAAAAAGTAAGCTCCAAAAACCAACTAAAAAACAGTTTAATGCCTGACCCCGCTTCTATGGGTTTAAAAGAAAAAGAACTGGCGGACTTGAGTGCCTATTTATTAAGCATATAAGGAAAAGGCTCACCCAAATTACTTTTGTCGAGCTTCCATCGGCTTATAATTTTGGATTCTTTCATAATGGCCTTCTTATAAACTTGAATAAGAAAACTGCAAAGACTAAATTGAATTGTATTTAGAAATTCAACCCTTAAAAAGTTTTTATGTCTCAGAAAATAGCCATGCTCGGAACGGGCCTCATTGGCTGGTTTTATACCAAGTCACTTCATGAACATAGAAGGCCAGATAGAGTAGAAGTTATTTATTCTCGGAGCCAAGAAAGAGCAGATGCCTTTGCTAAAGAATGGGATATCCCATATACGGCCATTGATATGGAGGAGGCTATAGCAAATCCAGAAACAGATGTGGTGATTATTGGTTTGCCGAATGATTTGCATTTGGAAACGGTGCGTTTATGTGCCAAACATAAGAAAGCGGTTCTGTGCACCAAACCTTTGGGTAGGACAGCCGCAGAGGCTAAAGTCATGCTTGATTTGGTAGAAGAAGCAGGAATCTTTGGAGGCTACTTAGAAGATTTAGCGTATACACCAAAAACACTCTCAGCTCTTAATTCTGTAAAAAAAGGCACCATTGGTAGAGTGACTTGGGTGCGGTCAAGAGAGGCACATCCTGGGCCACATAGTAGCTGGTTTTGGGATTTAGAAAAAGCGGGAGGTGGAGCCATTGTAGATTTGGGTTGCCATTGTATTGAAATTGCTAGAAATTATATAGGCAAAGATGTCAAACCCGTGGAAGTGATGTGCTGGGCAGCTACTCAGGTTAAGCCCATTGATGCCGAGGATAATGCCATTGCTCTTGTAAAATATGCTAATGGAGCCATTGCACAGTTTGAAGTAAGTTGGACTTTCAGAGGAGGAATGGATTTACGTGATGAAGTTTCTGGTACAGATGGTGTGGTCAGGATTGATCACTTTCTTAGAACTGGTTTTGAGATGTTCACAGCTGGAAATGATGCTTCTTACATAGCAGAAAAAGCAGAATCAGATTCGGGATGGTTGTTTCCTGTTGGTGACGAGATAAATGCCTTGGGTTACTCCCACATGTTTACAGATATGTTTGATTCGTTAGAGAATAAAACCCCTCCTATGGAAACATTTTATGATGGCTACGTCGTAAATGCAGTCATAGATGCCTGTTATAAATCTGCTAAAACTAAACAGTGGGAACCTATAGAATTAGCTGAATGGAGGGGGAGAACTGATATTGTGGAGGCGAGTCCTTTTGTGGATTTTGACGACAAAAACTACATCATCAAAGAGGAGTTACTACCAGATGGCAGAAAAAAACTCATTCTAAAAGATAAAGAGAGCGGGGAGATTCATCAATGCATTGTTTAAATCATCAAATTAGTGTTAAAAAATAAGGTCATTGTTATCATTGGAGGCACCGCTGGAATAGGCCTAGCAGCTGCCGAGGCTTTCGTGGCTGCCGGAGCAAAAGTGGTAGCTCTGGGTAATAGGCCAGAAGATGAGAAAGTGGCCGCAGAACTATTAGGCAATAATGGGAAAGTTTTAACGGCAGATGCAACGGAGGAAGGTTCTGCCACTTTGGCAATTCAAACAGCGGTAGAGTATTTTGGTACTTTAGATGGGCTATATCATGTGGCAGGAGGAAGTGGCAGAAAATATGGTGATGGGCCACTTGTAGCCGTAAGCAAAGTTGGCTGGGAGAGGACTTTAGACCTTAATTTGACAAGTGTCATGCTATCAAATCAAGCCGCTATTCAGTGGTTTATAAAGAATAAAAAGGCAGGTGCCATTTTAAATCTAGGCTCGGTCCTTGGAACGAATCCTTCTCCAAAATATTTTGGAACAATAGCCTACGCTACAGCTAAGGCTGGTTTGATAGGTATGTCAAAAGCTGCAGCGGCTTATTATGCTGCCGACAATATTAAGATCAATGTTTTGGCCCCTGGCCTCGTGGACACGCCCATGTCCCGGCGAGCATCTGATAATGAAAATATTCAACATTTTATAAAGTCAAAACAGGCTTTAGACGGAGGCAGAAATGGAGGTACAGACGATTTAATAGGAGCCGCACTTTATTTTTTATCGGATTATGCCAAGTTCACGACAGGCCAAGTTTTAAATGTTTGCGGAGGTTGGGAATTAAATGACGGACAAATATTGAATTGATGCACATCATAGGAATAGATTTAGGCGGTACGAATATTAAAGGTCTCATTATTAATGAAGCTGGAGAAGTTATGCTGCAGCATCAAATTTCAACAAACGAGAAAGAAGGTACAGATTGGAAAAAGAATGTCAAAGATATGGCAGATTTTCTAGGAGATTCTTTTAAGGGGGAAATTGTAGCTGCTGGCTTATCTGCTCCTGGACTCCCTAATAAAGAGAATACCTGCATTGAGTTTTTGCCGAATAGGCTGAATGGATTGGAAAACTTTCATTGGGGCGATTATCTCGGTTTTAATACGTCCGTGTTAAACGATGCACAAGCCGCTACAATGGCGGAGAAGAACTTTGGTGCCGCTAAAGGCATCAAAAACTTTATTTTATTGACCTTGGGTACGGGGATAGGTGGTGGAATTGTGATAAACAATGAACTTTACCAAGGTGCCGCACAGATGGCAGGTCATATGGGTCATTTCACTATTAATGTTGCTACAGATGTAAAGAGCATTGTTGGTACGCCAGGAAGTCTGGAATATGCGGTTGGGAATTACTCCGTGATGGAGCGGTCAAACGGAGCCTATGCCAGCACTAGAGAATTGGTAAAGGCCTATGAGGCTGGTGAACCCTTTGCTTCTTGGGTTTGGTTGAATTCTGTACGTACTTTAGCCTTAGCTATCGCCTCTTTGTCAAATGTCATTTCTCCAGAAGCCGTTGTCCTTGCAGGTGGGATTACTCTAGCAAAAGATTCTCTATTTAAGCCATTACAAGCTTTTATGAATCAATACGAATATAAGCCTCCAACAAAAACACTAAAAATAATACAAGCAAAGTTTAGCGATATGGCTGGAGCCATGGGTGCGGCAAGTTTTGCTTTAGAAAAATCGAAAAAATAATGGATCCAATTGACCAGTTTTTAAATCACAGCAGCCAGATAATCGAGCGAATTAAATCGCAGAAAAATACGCTAGAGAAAGTGGCTCAGATATTTGCTAAAACTATTTTAGCAGGACGTATGGTACATGTTTTTGGCTCAGGACATTCACGTATCATGGTGGAAGAAATGTGGCCTAGATATGGTTCTTTCCCGGGTTTTAATCCAATTGTAGAGCTTTCACTCACCTTTCACAATTTGGTGGTGGGAGCTAATGGACAGCGGCAAGCGATGTTTTTAGAAAATGTGTCAGGATTGGCAGAACAAATCATTCGAAACTTTGATGTGACCCAGGCAGATGCCGCTTTAATTATTTCGTCTAGTGGTACCAATGTAGTGCCCGTAGAAATGGCAGAAATCTTTAAATCAAAAGGTATTCCTGTAGTGGCTTTAATCACTAAAGAACATTCTGCAAAGAGTGGAAGTAAACGGTCGGATGGGAAAAAGCTAAGCGATTTTGCAGACTTTATTATAGATACGGGAGCACCTGCTGGAGATGCTATGGTGACCGTGGATGGTTTAGAGACGAAAGTTTCTCCTGGATCCACGGTTGGTGGAGCATTGCTTATTAACTGTATCAAGGCAGAAGTGGCAAATATATTGACCAAAGCAGGAAAGCCGCCAAAAGTCTTAACCGCCGTGAGTAGTGTAGGAGCAGAAATGGCGAAAGAGCTGTTTCAGGCAGCTTATGATGAACATGGCCACAGAGTAGCGAGAATGTATGCCAATAATGGTGCAACATCTTATGTTTCAGAAGAAAACATGAAAGGCCTATAATTATGGAAAGAAGAGTTTTTTTAGCAGCCGTGCCAGTGATAGGTTTAATCAGTAGTTTTAAGTCAAAAGAAAAACTACCGATATCATGCAGTGCTTATGATTGGACTACTTTTTATAAGAGAAACGGTAAAGTTTGGGGGGATAATATATCAAACGATATAGCAGAATATGCTAAATCTGGGATGAGTGCTTTGGAGCCAAATATAACTTCTGTTGCTATGGCAAATGAACTCATCCCGCAGCTAAAAAAACAGGGTATAAGTATGCCGTCCATATATGTAAACAGCGTGTTGCATGAAGAGGAAAAAGTGGAGGAGGGAATAAAAATAATACTCGCCATTGCAGATAAAGTAAAGTCCTATGGAACGCGAATTATAGTTACTAATCCAAGTCCTATCAATTGGGGTGGAGATGAGCTTAAAACAGATAGTCAACTCGCTATTCAAGCGGCAGCTCTAAATAAACTAGGAGCAGCCTTAAGAAAGAAAGGAATAAAGTTGGCCTACCATACCCATGATATGGAAATGAAGGCTGGAGCCAGAGAGTTTCATCATATGCTTCAGAATACTGATGACGAAAATATGGGCTTTTGTTTTGACCTTCACTGGGTTTACCAAGGTTCAATGAATTCTGCATTGGCGGTATACGATAGTTTGAAAATCTATGGTCATAGAATAGTCGAATTGCATCTCAGACAATCCAAAGATGGGATTTGGTCAGAAGCTCTAGATATTGGCTCTGACATTGATTATCAAAAAGTAGCTAAAGACCTTTTGGGAATTAATGTGAGTCCTCACTTGGTCATAGAGCAGTGTATCTCAGAGCAAACACCAAAAACGATGACCGTAATAGAAGCACATCAAAGAGATTTGGCTTGGGTAAAGAAAGTCTTTACAGCGTTTTTATAGGATAAGAAAATGAATGCCGTAAATGAGAAAAAAGTTTGATGCCACTATCATAGGTTCCGTTATGAGCAGAAGCTGGGCGGCAAAGGAGTTTTGTGATGCCAGTCCTAAAACGTTCGTTTTAGAAAAGCTAGACTCTATGATTATGACCGAACCTTGGGAGTTTGATCCTCTTTGGAGACTTTCGCAAAAAGATACAGACCAACACCCAATTCTGTGTAGCTAGCATAACTAGTATGAGGGGACAAAACACTTTTTTGAATTAAGCACTTACTTAATATTCATATTTTCAGAAAAGACAGGTTGGTGTTGAATAGTCCTTAGAAGCAGATTTTCAAAAATAGTACCATCCACAGTGCTTCTATTATATTTAGATGAAGACTCATCTAAATAATTCTGCAAGTGCTCAATAGAATGGTGCATACCTCTAAGCCATGCTTTGAGAATCATTATGTCTTGATGCATTTCTCCGAAATTTCCTCCTTTTTTGCCACTTGGTTCTTGCATAAAGTTCGGATTTTCTTTTTTGAATGGTTTAGGGAATGACCGTGGTGCGTGAAGGAAATACGTGGATTTTCATAATTACAGAGGACTAGTTTCTGCTGGATACGAAGGCTTTGAAGATAAAAAGACAGGAGGTAATCGATCTAGTTTGGGCTATATTGTTCTTTTTAGAAATTTTCATAAACAACATACAAACTTTTTAGAAAGATATGCTACAGGTCTTTTTTTACAAAGGTAGAGAAGGTTGAACAGCGATGGAACAGGAGAGGATTTAAGGTCTAATCTTCAAAAAAAGGAACTGGGTCTTTGGAGAATAGATACGTTCATGTAAGCTGAAACCATACCTAAAGAAAGCAGTTTTGTAGCTTTTAATAATGTTTAAAAAGACTTTTTGGGACTTCATAGGTGAGGGTAATCATAAATTATGACGATAACGATGAGAGAACGACTGTTGACTTTTTGGAGCAAATGACTGGGTTTATAAATATAAAATTCAATAACGACCAAAGAAGTCCAGGATTAGACATTCATGAAATTGGGAGTTAGAATAGGGAAGGATCCAAAGACGTCATTGCTAAAGAAATGGAATAAGTTACATTCTTGCAAAAACGTCTTTTAACGGCGGAGCTCACATGACTTCCACCAGCAAGCAAAACCCATCTTTGACTTATATGGCTTAAAGCGTTTGAACCGCTAATTTTGTAATTGGTGAATTAAAGAAAAGACGCATGAAAAATGTGCAAAATTCAGGAATTGTTTTGGGTCAAGCAGTACACTTAGATTCAAATGGGGGGGAAACTGTAATTATGGACATACAGGGCTACAGAGTGTAGCTATTTAATTCATGATAGTTTCGTGAAGGCATATTGCTAGGGCTAAGTCAGGTGAGGTTTTTGTCTTTTTGAAATTCTAAAGAGTACAAATTAGCCTGAGTAAATTGTGGTGAAATAAAAGCCGATTAAGGTTCTCTTTATGCTGAAATGAAGTACTTTAATTTAGGAAAGGTTACATTAGATAATTAATGATTATCCCAAAAAAGACATATCCATGACTATACGCACTTTACATTACTTTTTTATCGGAGGTTTTATAGCCTTAAATGCTTGTAAGAGCTCAGCCGGAATGGATGAAGAAGTGAAGAAACCTAACATTGTCATTATTTATGCGGATGATTTGGGCTATGGAGAATTAGGGGCTTACGGTGCTACTGAACTAAAAACGCCAAACTTGGATAAGCTGGCTAACGGCGGAATGCGTTTCACCAATGGTCACGCAGCTTCTGCCACTTGTACTCCAAGTCGTTATGCCCTATTGACGGGTATATATCCTTGGCGAAATAAAAGGGCTAAAATACTACCAGGTACGGCTCCATTAATCATTGATACAGCACAAATTACAATACCTAAGATGCTTCAGGCTCAAGGTTACCATACAGGAATAGTAGGAAAGTGGCATTTGGGTTTAGGAAGTGGTGATGTAAATTGGAATGAAGGCATTAGTCCTGGCCCCAATGAGGTAGGCTTTGATTATAGCTATATCATGGCAGCTACTCAAGATAGAGTACCCACAGTTTATATTAAAAATGGAGATGTGGATAAGCTAGACCCTAATGATCCTATAGAAATAGATTATGACAATAATTATGAGGGTCAACCTACCGGAAAAGATAATCCAGAATTATTGAAAATGAAATGGCATCACGGCCATAATAATACCATCGTGAATGGCATACCTAGAATTGGCTTTATGAAGGGCGGAGAAGCTGCTAAGTGGATTGATGAAGACATGGCAGATGTTTTCTTAAACGGAGCTCAAAACTATGTCAAAAAGCAGAAGGATGGCCCGTTTTTCTTATACTATGCCTTACAGCAGCCGCACGTACCTCGTACGCCACACCCAAGATTTGTTGGTAGTTCAGGAATGGGCCCAAGAGGAGATGTTATTGTAGAGGCAGATTGGGCCGTTGGAGAGTTTATTAAGACATTGAAAGAAGAGGGCCTCTTAGAAAATACACTCATTATTTTTTCAAGTGATAATGGTCCTGTTTTAAATGATGGCTATTACGATGATGCGGAAGAAAAAATAGGAGACCATAATCCGAAAGGACCTTTGAGAGGTGGTAAGTATAGCCTTTTTGAGGCGGGTACCCGTGTCCCTTTTGTTACGTATTGGCAGGGTAAAATAGCTCCAGGAGTATCTGATGCCTTAGTTTCCCAAATGGATTTGTTGAGATCTTTGGCGATGCTGGTGGGGAGTGATGAGAAAACCTCTGATAGCATGGATATGTTGGAAGTTCTCTTAGGTAAAAAGAAGAAAGGGCGAGATGAATTAGTTTTAGAAGCTACGTCCAGAACAGCTTTCTTGAAAGGTGATTGGGCTATGATACCCCCATATAAAGGTCCAGCTGTAAGTAAGCATGTTAATATAGAATTAGGCAACTCAGCAGCGTATCAATTATATGATTTGAAAGCAGATATAGGTCAGGTGAATAACTTGACTGATGATAATCCTGATAAGTTGGCCGAGATGATTGCTAGTTATGAGGCTATATTGGGTGATAAGGGAAATAATAAAGTAGAGGCTCTGGAGCTTAAGTAATTTTTTTGAAAGTTTTTTTAAATAAGTAGAGCCTATTAGTTTGTAGAAATACTTTGAAACTAATTGTGAATAAGGTACTTACCAAGAGTATTAGGAAGGCTTGGGGCGGTTGAGTTTTTAGAGTTAGTAAAAGATATTCAAAATTTATTCGCTGTGTATTGTTAGTGATAAATATACATCTATCTTTGCACCTCCAAAGCGGGAAAAAGTTTCCCATTTTGGAAACGGTCTGGTAGTTCAGCTGGTTAGAATACCTGCCTGTCACGCAGGGGGTCGCGAGTTCGAGTCTCGTCCAGACCGCAAGATTTAAAACCTTATAATCAATAGATTATAAGGTTTTTTCTTTATAATACCATTTCCTTGTTTTTCTCGGTTTAAACATAGTTTAAACAAATTGGATTGCTATTCGACTTGAATCAACTCCTTACTATTATAGCAATTGATTAAAAAATCAAATATAAAATGGGACAAAGAAGTTTTAGATAACGAATATCCAAATTTACTCTAGAATAGGACTAGTAGTTAAATCAACTTCTTTTGTTTCCTTTTTCTCTAATTCTTCTATCTGGCTATTTCGGAGTGACCATGCCAGTGATTTCGGAGTAATGGTGCCACTTTAAAAGATCGTGTAATGATACATAAAAAATAATTATTCTTGTTCTAAAAAACCTTTTCTAAGAGACTCTCCTTTT
>JBNMFK010000093.1:0-12570 GCA_051269965.1 Algoriphagus sp.
AAAGGTCTTTAAAGATGACTTTAGCTTATAATTAAAATCTATATCTACCAAGCTATAAGACTTTAATTCTACCATTTCTGTACTGAAAGTATCACTATTATAAAATCGATCGTTTCTCTTAGTTTGGTGTTGGTAGTTTAAAGATACATTCCATTTAACACTCGGATGAAACGTAGTCCCTACGTTAAGCTGACTTTTAGGTTTTCTTATCAATTCAAACTCCTCTCCCTCATTTGTACCATAACTCCCATCTAGAATAGTTTCATTTAAGTTGAAAGTGAAATTTTCAAAAGACTTAGTCAGCAAAATTTCAAGACCCTGTACTTTTTCCCAATCTATGTTGGAGTATTGGCCATAAGGGGGTGCATCTGAGCTCAAAAAACCAATTTTATCTTCATGATTTCTTCTAAACCAACTAAGGCTCGCCACTAAACCAGACGTTTTAGCATGCCATTTAGCACCTATTTCAATATTATCAGATTTCTCTGGCGTTAAATCTAGATTGCCATAAATGGAGTATAATTGATAAAGTGATGGATTTTTAAAGCTAGTGGCATAAAGGCCGTATAAAGTTAGACTCTCTGCAATGTTGACATAAGGATTTATTGTATAAGAAAGATTAGATCCATACTCGGAGTGAGTGTTTAGCCTACCTCCTAATTCTAAACCAAGCTTATCATTAGCTAATAGAACCGTAGAATACAGGCTAACATTTCTCGTATTAGCATCTTCATGTTCTACTGGCGTACCTTCAAATGGGCCGAAAGCTCCTACTGAAAAGTACGTTTGGGCAATGGATTGTTTCCTGTGATCTAAACCTAATAGAATACTAGAATAATCTGAAAGGGCATAGGAAGCATAGACTTCTAAAAAGTTGGCCTTACTTTCGAAAGTTGATATAGAATACTTGTTAAAAGACGCTTCTGGAATATGGGTAGAGTCATCTTCGAAGACTCTTTCTACCTTAGAATTGTTAATATTTAAATTAACAGAAAACTTTTGGTTGGTGTAATTCACTCCAGCACCTAACTGTGTATTTCCCGAGGCAAGTGTAAAGTCATAATCATCTATAAAAGCACCCGCATCTACATCCGCCTTATAGTCTGTTTTTCTACCGTAAGCTCTAATGTTTAAAAGACCAAAAGCTTTACTTAATTGAAGCTGATAATTCGTTTTATTAAAACCGTCTTTTTCTGGATTGTTAGCTTCTGATGATACAGAGGAAATACCGTCAGTAGAAATATTATTAAAACTAGCGTTGTACGTAAATCCTTCAATGTTTCCTTTCAGGCTCAAGCCTGCATCTAGCGTACTAAAGCTTCCAAAAACCAACCTAGCAGAAGGCTTAAATTTTTCTTTTCCAGCTTTCTTGGTTATGAAATTAATAACACCTGCCAATGCATCAGAGCCATAAAGTGTAGACTGCCCACCTTTTAAAACTTCTATTCTTTCAATATCCGACAGATTTATCAGATTGAGATCAAAATTGCCTTCGGTGGATGATGGATCGTAAAGAGGTACACCATCAAGCAAGAGCAAAGTATGGCCGGAATTACCTCCTCTCATAAAAATACTTTGAATACTCCCTAATGGCTGATTGGCTCCTACGATGCTTATGCCCACCTGCTTTTGAAGTAAATCTGAAACCGACCATCCAGCATGAGCATTAATAATAGAGTCGGTTAAGATAATAGCTGATTTGGCCAGTTGAGACTCCTTTTGAGGAAGTTTTGTGGTAGAGACCGTTATTTCGGCTAGGGAGTTTTGGCCTTTTGCAGTTAAAACAAAAAGACACAAGGCAGCTATGACGCTACTTTTTTTAGATAAAAACATGGGATAAAATTTCTCGATTAATGGAATTAAAAATATGCTATCGCTCACCAATCGCCATCATCCGTAGCAGATTTGAAAAGAATGATTCATTGGCAGGTCTCCTGGCTTGGCATCACTTCCAAAATCCTTCCCACCACAATTTATGCGGCAGTGGAATGTGGTCTGAAGTTTAGATTACCATACAGTTGCGGTGACAGCTCATGCTTTAAACATGATTCCCTATTAAGTTTGAGATTTTCGAAAACCCCATACACCAAAAACTTTGACAAAAATAAGAGTTTATTGAGTATAGGTATCATTAAATTCTAAATGTTTTTGATTAGCAAAAAGGCTTATTTAAATTGCCCTATGAATGTATTTAAAAAACCCTACACATGTTGGAGCACTTGAACCTGGATAAAACAGCTGAGAAAAACATAAAAAAATGGCTTCGAGGCAAATATGATGATGAAACCAAAGCCATAATTCAGAAATGGATAGATGAAAAAAACATCACGCACCTCGTAGACGCATTTTATAAAAATTTGGAATTTGGTACTGGAGGAATGCGTGGAGAAATAGGTGTAGGTTCCAATAGAATGAACAAATATACGGTAGGTGCAGCCACTCAAGGTTTAGCAAATTATCTAAATAAGTGCTATCCTGAGGGTAACATAAAAGCAGCAATCGCCTATGATAGCAGGAATTTTTCTCCGGAGTTTGCCCAAATAGCAGGTGACATATTCTCCGCCAATGGCATTACAGCATATATCTTTCCAGAATTAAGACCTACTCCTCAATTATCGTTTACTGTAAGAGAATTAGGCTGCCAAGCAGGTCTAGTGATTACAGCGTCTCATAATCCAAGAGAATATAATGGGTATAAGGTCTATTGGAACGATGGTTCTCAAGTAGTGGCTCCACATGATAAAAATATAGTTGACGAGGTAAACGCTATCACTACAGTCAGCAAAATCAAGTTTAATGGAGTTAAGAAACGTCTTAAAACTATAAAACCTTCCTTAGATGTAAAATATTTAAAGGCGGTAAAAAGTATTAGCGTCTCGCCTAGAATTAACAGAAAGCAGTCTGACCTCAAAATAGTTTTTTCTTCTATTCATGGTACAGGGATTACCATGGTACCACCAGCCCTAAAGCAACTTGGATTTGAGAATGTGCACAGCGTCGAAGCCCAAGCAAAACCAGATGGAAACTTTCCGACAGTAATTTATCCAAACCCTGAAGAAAAAGAGGCTATGAGCATGGCCCTGGCAAAAGCTAAAGAAATAGATGCCGATCTTGTGCTTGCCACAGACCCAGATGCCGATAGAGTAGGCATGGCAGTAAAAAACCCAAACGGTGAATGGCAACTACTTAATGGTAATCAAGCAGCCAGTCTTATTGTCTTTTACCTTCTAAAAGCTTGGAAAAAGGCTAAAAAGCTAACAGGAAAAGAATTTGTAGCTAAAACTATAGTCACTACAGATTTAATAGATGCGATGGCGACTGAAGCTGGCGTTAAATGTTATAACACACTGACAGGCTTCAAATACATAGCCCAAGTCATACGAGAAACCGAAGGAAAAGAAACATTTATCGGAGGTGGTGAGGAAAGTTATGGGTATCTGATAGGAGATAAAGTAAGAGATAAAGATGCTGTAGCAGCATGTGCCATTATTGCAGAACTCACCGCCTACGCCAAGCACAATGGCATCAGTCTTTTTGATTTTTTAGCAGATATGTATAAAGAGTTCGGCTTCTTCTACGAAGGCCTTATTTCAGTCACCAAAAAAGGGAAATCAGGAGCTGAAGAAATCCAACAAATGATGGCAGATTTTAGAACTCATCCACCTCAGACACTGGCAGGTTCTCCAGTTATCAGAATGGACGACTACAAAACACTCAAACGAACAGATTTAATTAGCGGAAATTCAGAGAATATACCATTTGGTTTAGGTATTGAGAGTTCCAATGTACTTCAGTATTTCACAAAGGATGGCACTAAGTTTACTTGCAGGCCATCTGGCACTGAACCTAAAATAAAGTTCTATGTGGGTGTTCAAACAGAACTAAAAAGTAAAGAGGAGTTCAATGCTACATTAAAATCTCTGCAAAATAAGGTTCAAGAAATTAAAGAGGAATTAAAACTGGACTAGAAAGAAGCTTTATAATTTACCTGTTGAGCTCTTTAAGATGACCAATAATACTATTTTGTGATGAATCTTTAGTTAGATTATTTGCTGTACGTTTCAAAGAGGGCTATTTCAGAAGTATAATTTGTAATTATTTTAAAAAATTGTAAAAGTGAATTCATTATTTTACTTTCGGCAACAGTTTAGAATAATAAAATAAAGAAAATTTTTTCTTGACAAATTTAGCGAACAAATAAACCCGATAGATGGTCGGGTTTCACTTTGTTATGCCAAGTATTAGTTACACAATTCAAAGAAGCTCCCTTATCTAGTTTCTCTGAAACTAGATTTACCTTAATTTAGCTTTAACAGATAGTATAGATGGCAGAAGTAAGTATCATAAAATATAATGCGGGAAATGTAATGTCTGTCATGTATGCCTTAGAGCGAATAGGTGTATCATATGAACTTACAGACGACCCAGAAAAGCTTAAAGCTGCTAAAAGAATAATTTTCCCTGGAGTCGGAGAAGCCTCGACGGCTATGAAAAGCCTTGTTGCTAATGGCCTAGATAAGCTTATCCCAACTCTTAAACAGCCTTTTTTAGGTACATGTGTAGGAATGCAATTATTATGTAAATATTCTGAAGAAGGAGATACAAAATGCTTAGGAGTTTTTGATGTTGCTGTAATTAAGTTTCCTAAAAAGAACCTTTATAAAATTCCTCAAACTGGCTGGAACGATATTTATGATTTTAAGTCTGACTTGCTTCAAGGAATTAAAGAAAAAAACTTCGTTTATTATAACCATGGTTTTTATGCCCCACTCTCGGAAGAAACCGTAGCCAAGACAGACTACATTATCCCCTACTCTGCCATGCTTCAGAAAGATAATTTTTATGCATGCCAATTCCATTCAGAAATTAGTGGTGATGTAGGCGAGCATATATTTCGTAACTTCCTAAAGATAAATTAATAATGTTTCAAATAATACCAGCTATAGACATCATTGATGGCAAATGCGTAAGACTCACTAAAGGAGATTACAGCACAAAAAAGATATATAACGAAAACCCATTAGAAGTTGCCAAAGAATTTGAAGCCCACGGTATTAAAAGGCTTCATTTGGTAGATCTTGATGGTGCTAAACAAAAAAAGGTTGTCAACTTTAAGGTCTTAGACCAAATAGCATCTCGAACACGTTTAAATATTGATTTTGGAGGTGGTGTTCAGTCTGATTCAGATTTGAAACTTGTATTTGATTATGGAGCTAGTCAAGTAACAGGTGGAAGTATTGCTGTTAAAAAGCCAGATGTATTCACCGCATGGCTAGAAAAGTTTGGTGGCAACAAGATTATTCTTGGGGCTGACGCCAAAGATGAAAAAATTGCCATTAGTGGCTGGCAAGAAGATTCCGGACAAGATATATATGACTTTGTAGAAAGTTATGTTTCTAAGGGGGTTAAATATATCATTAGTACAGATGTAGACAAAGATGGCCTTCTTCAAGGCCCATCGTATCAGCTTTATCATAAGCTAAAAAACAAATTTCCTGACCTAAACATTATAGCAAGCGGTGGCGTTGCAAACTTCGAGGATATAGAAAAGCTGGCTGAACAAAACCTATATGGAGTTATTGTAGGGAAAGCTATTTATGAGGGAAGAATCTCGCTTAATCAAATTGAGAAATTCATTTTGAATTGATATGAAGCAAGCTGAAGTTAAAGAGGGTAATTTAATTCTAAGTTCTGTTAAAGAATTCCTGGATGTTGAATTCAGTAGTACTTGTCAAGGCCTAAGCTATTGGCTTACAGAAATTCCAAAAAGAAGCTCCTTTAAATTCATTGAATATTCTTTAACTTTTTTTCTTTTTGAAACTGTTTTTCAAATTGGTATTTACAGACTCATCACCTATTTTACCCCTTCTACATATTCAGCTGATGCATTTGTTAGAGAAGCACAAAAAGCAAATTTGTTCAGACCGTTAATAGACATTATTTTTCGTAGATATCCAGAATTACAATGGCCTTTAGTCAAACGATATACGTCCTGATTTACGAGAGACCAAAATTATTAGGTAGTGTGAAGTATTTCTTGGAAATTCCATCAAAAGACATCAATAAAAAAAATGCTAACCAAAAGAATTATCCCCTGCCTCGATATTAAAGATGGAAGAACCGTAAAGGGGACCAACTTCGTAAATCTAAGAGATGCCGGAGATGCTGTAGAATTAGCGGCACTTTACGCCGAAAGCGGAGCAGATGAACTGATTTTCTTGGATATTACGGCCACGGTTGATGAACGTAAAACACTCCTCGACTTAGTTAAAAAAGTAGCCAGAACGATCAATATTCCTTTCACAGTAGGTGGAGGAATTCGCTCAATAGCAGACGTTTCAGCTCTTTTGAATGCTGGTGCAGATAAGATCTCTATCAATTCTTCTGCTGTGAAAAACCCAGAGTTGATAAGTGAACTAGCTCAGGAATTTGGGAGCCAGTGCATCGTGGTTGCTATTGATACCAGGCATATGGAAGACAGACGTCATATTGTTCATACGCATGGCGGAAGAAAACCGACTCTTTTAGAAACTGTTCCATGGGCCAAAGAAGTTGAAGAAAGAGGAGCAGGAGAGATTCTTTTGACATCAATGGATGCAGACGGCACCAAAGATGGATTTGCTTTAGCTCTTACATCCGAAATATCTCGAAATGCAGGTATCCCGATTATTGCCTCCGGTGGAGCAGGGAATATGGAACACTTTAAAGAAGTGTTTACAACAGGCTGTGCTGATGCAGGATTAGCCGCTTCTATTTTCCATTTTAAAGAAATCGGAATTACCGAATTAAAAACATTCTTACGTGACGAAGGCATAGCTATGCGTCTGTGATATGACAAAATAGCCGAAGTATTAAAGATGGCATTAAGGTTGACCATTTAAACGTCTACAATAGATGTGTATTTTTAGTCTGTATGAGTAAGTTCTCTCTGACACTCTGGCATGACAAACTGAAGACCAATAGAATGAACAAAGATTTTGAATTACTAGAAAAGTTTTCTAACCCGAACTCAAACTTGGAAAACGTAGAGATGATAGAAATAGCCTCACCAGATGAGGTGATGGATAGTGATGATAACCTACCAGCCACATTACCGCTTCTACCTCTCAGAAATACGGTCTTATTCCCAGGAATTGTAATACCTGTAACAGTGACACGTACAAAGGCTATTAGGCTTGTGAAAAAAGCTTATAGAGGAGATAGAACTTTAGGAATAGTTTCACAGCTTCGCCAAACCAAGGAGGAGCCCAAAGAGGGAGATTTATATAAAATTGGTACGATTGGAAATATCCTTAAAATGATTGTTTTGCCAGATGGTAATGTTACCATCATCGTGCAAGGAAGAAGACGGTTCAAAATAGATAACATGGTGAAAACGGCCCCCCATATGATAGCGGCCGTGGAATACATGACAGACTCCTTCCCAAATGCAAAAAAGAAAGAAACAAAGGCTTTAATCTCTACACTCAAGGATACAGCAACCAATATATTAAACCTGAATCCTGAAATACCCAGAGATGCTCAATTGGCCATAAATAATATCGAGTCTCCTATATTTCTTACCCACTTTTTGTCATCGAATCTAAATATAGGCATAGCTGAAAAGCAGCTTTTATTAGAAATCACTGATGGTGGTGAGCAAGCTCACAAGCTTTTAGAGCATATGCTCAAAGAAGTAGAAGTCCTGGAAATCAAAAAAGATATTCAATTTAAGGCTAGTTCTGATATTGACCAACAGCAGCGAGAATACTACTTAAGGCAGCAGATAAAAGTACTGCAAGAAGAGTTAGGCAGTGATTCACCGGATCAAGAGATAGAGAAATTACGAATGAAAGGGGCTAAGAAAAAGTGGTCTCCAGATGTAAATGAACATTTCAATAAGGAACTGAATAAAATTGGTCGAATGAACTCAATGGCACCAGAATATGGTATAGCTGTGAGTTATTCAGAATTACTGGTTGATCTGCCTTGGAATAATTCTAGCTCAGATAATTTCAACCTCAAAAGGGCAGCCAAAATCCTTGATGACGATCATTACGGCTTAAAGAAAGTAAAAGAAAGAATCATAGAATACTTAGCTGTATTGAAGCTAAGAAAGGATATGAAAGCTCCTATCCTTTGCCTTTATGGCCCTCCAGGTGTTGGTAAAACATCATTGGGAAAGTCCATTGCTAAGGCATTAGGAAGAGAGTATGTAAGAATGGCTTTGGGCGGTGTCCATGATGAATCTGAAATTAGGGGGCATAGAAAAACCTATATAGGTGCTATGCCCGGAAAAATAATTCAGAATATAAGAAAAGCTAAAAAATCTAATCCGGTTTTTGTGCTAGATGAAATTGACAAAATATCTAGAGACAATAGAGGAGACCCTTCAAGTGCTTTACTAGAAGTGCTGGATCCAGAACAAAATAGTGCCTTTAAGGATAATTATCTTGAGGTAGATTTTGACTTATCAAAGGTGCTATTTATTGCTACGGCAAACTCTTTAGATACTATCCAATCTGCCTTAAGAGATAGGATGGAGATTATTGAACTAAGTGGCTATACCGTTAGCGAGAAAGTAGAAATAGCTAAAAGACATTTGCTGCCTAAGCAGTTAAAAGAGCACGGCCTTACAAACAAAGACCTCAAATTAAACAAAGAGGCCTTGACTAAAATAGTGGAAGGCTATACCCGCGAATCAGGAGTTCGCTCTCTAGAGCAGAAAGTGGGTAGCGTAGTAAGAAAAATAGCTAAAGCGATGGTGATGGAAGAAGAATATAAGACCTCACTAAACGCAGCTGATATAGAAACACTTATAGGCCAACCAATTTTTGATAAAGACCTTTATGAAGGGAATGATATGGCTGGTGTGGTTACTGGGCTAGCTTGGACTCCCGTGGGTGGAGATATTCTTTTTATTGAAAGTAATCTAAGCCGAGGGAAAGGTGTATTGACACTTTCGGGTCAACTAGGAGACGTTATGAAAGAATCTGCTATGACGGCTCTTTCCTACTTAAAGTCCAATACAGACTATTTAGAAATTGATTATAGAATATTCCAACATTATGATCTTCATATCCACGTACCACAAGGAGCAGTACCAAAAGACGGCCCTTCAGCAGGTATCACGATGCTAACTTCTATGGCCTCCATTTTTACTCAAAGAAAGATAAAAAACAATCTGGCTATGACCGGAGAGATAACTCTAAGAGGGAAAGTACTTCCTGTCGGTGGTATAAAAGAGAAAATTTTGGCAGCCAAAAGAGCAAATATTAAAGAGATTATACTCTGCTATAAAAATAGGAAAGATGTAGAGGAGATAGGTGAAGAGTATACAACAGGCCTCACATTTCATTTTGTAGATATGGTAGAAGAGGTATTAGAAATGGCTCTTTTGAAGACTAAAGTGGCAAAGCCTATTGACTTTATACTACCAGAGGAAAAGAAGAAAATAGAAGAGAAATAAACCTTAGTTTGTCAAAAGAAAAGGCTTTTCCTATGAAAAGCCTTTTCTTTTGATTGTAAATCACCTAATTATTCCCCAAAGACAAGCATATCTTCCATGATTTTTTGAGCCTCAATGAGGTATAAATCATTGGCTCTTTCATCACCCTCTTTACTCTTTCTTAATTTTTTAATCACTTGAGTATTTTCATCTGAAGATTCCTTTTCTTTTAGTCTTTGCTCGTAATTCAGTGAGAACTCGACAGTTTCTTTCTGTCCCTTATAAAACTCTATTTCCTTAAGCAGAACTTTCATTTCCTCATTCTCTGAGCTTCTTTTCTGAAAGTTTTCAATAATTGTTGCCAACAACTCAGGAGTTATTTTTTGCTCGTCTTGGAATAAAGAACTTTCTATTTCATCATAAGCCAAAGCTGAAGAACTGCTACTCTCTCCCATTTCATCTGCCTCCCAAGGCGAAGGGAAAGCCACATCAGGAATTACACCCTTACGTTGAGTGCTATTCCCTGTTATTCTGTAAAACTTTTCAGTAGTTAGTTTCAATTGACCATAACGCTCTTCTTCTTCTAAACCCTTGACCCCACCTCGCCTTCTGGAGACTACTTTAGGTGATAAAAGAAACTGATCTAAATTGACCAATTGCTGTACCGTCCCTTTCCCAAAAGACTGCTCACCTACTATTAAACCACGATTATAATCTTGAATGGCTCCAGCAAAAATTTCTGATGCGGAAGCAGACCCCCTATTTTGCAGGACTAAAAGAGGACCATCATAAGCCACGCTCATATCTGTATCCTCCTCTACATCTATTGAACCTTTCCCAGTCCTTCGTTGAACCACAGGGCCATTAGGTATAAAAAGACCAGTTAAATTAATAGCCTCTGTCAAAGATCCTCCACCATTATTTCTTAAATCTATAATTACGCCATCCAATCCTTCCGTCTTAAAATCCTCCAGAAACTCCTTTACATCCCTTGTGGTGCTCTGGAAATCGCCACCTTTTCTAGCTCCATCAAAGTCTCTGTAAAACATAGGAATATCAATGAGTCCAATACGATATTCTTTCTCTTCCTTTTTGAGCTTAATAACCTCGGCAGATGCCACGGCCTCCTCCAATTTAATCTTGTCTCGGACTATTTTCACTTCTCTTGCTTCAGAATTCATGGGAGCGTTTTTTGCTTTTAAAAGGAGTCTGACGACAGAGCCTTTCTTCCCTCTAATCAAAGAAACTGCATCATCTGTTAACCATCCTACGATGTCTTGAAACTCACCGTCATCTTGTGCAACTGATAGAATATAATCATCTTTGCTAGCTAGTTGTGTTTTAAATAAAGGCCCACCAGGAATGATGTCTACAATCATGACATAATCATCTTCATTCTGAAGTCTAGCTCCAATACCTTCCAAAGACTGACTCATATCAATATTAAACTGAGCAGCTCTATTGGGCACCATATAAGCCGTATGAGGATCAATCGTTCTAGTGAAAGCATTCATATAAGTCTGAAAAACATCATCTGAACGCAATTTCCCTACTCTACTTTCATACCTCTCATATCTCCGCTTTAAGGTGATTACAATAGCACTATCTGTTTTTCCACTAAGCTTTAAACTAAGTGCCTGACTTTTTACTATCTTTTCCCATTCTTTGTCTAATTCCCTTTTTGAGGTGATGTAGTCTAATTCGTCTCTATCTGCTCGATAAGTCTCTTTTTTAGTGAAGTCAAAAGGCTTATCCAGTCTTTTGATAACAAAATCTAACCTATCTTTATAAATGACTCGATATTTATTGAAAATTAAAAAAGGGATTTCTAGATCTCCAGACAAAAGGGCATCGTCTAATACATATCTATACTTCTCAAACTCTTCCACATCGCTCTTCAAGAAATAAGAATGGCCGCCATCTACGCTTTCTAAAAGATTATCGTAAACTTGAGATGATAATTCGTCATCGATATTAAACTTTTGATAATGGTAGTTGTTTAGAAACTGGGTCACAAACTGCTCCACTTTGTGATGCGTAGCCGTCGGAGTTAAATCTTCGTAACTGTACTTAGGTAGTTTTTTCTGACTAAAGGTAGTGACTCCGAAAAGAAGCACACTAAGCAAAATAAGTAGTTTTTTCATATTTTTAGTAACGTAAACTAAAAGCCAATAAATTCTAATACTTACAATATTTCTAATAATTCAACCTCAAAAATCAAGGACGAATTAGGAGCTATTTTCCCCTGTCCACGTTCCCCGTAGGCAAGTGAGGCAGGAATAAAAAACTTGTATTTTGACCCCAATGGCATCAGCTGTAAGCCTTCCACCCATCCTTTTATCACCTGTGTGACCCCGAAAGTTGTAGGACTTCCACGCTCCACTGAACTGTCAAATACCGTACCGTCTATTAATGTACCATGATAATGCACTTTCACTTTTTGACTGGCTAAGGCTTTAGCCCCTTCGGTGGCATTTATAACTTCATATTGAAGCCCACTAGCTGTAACCATCACTCCCTCCCTAAGCTTATTCTTTTCCAAAAAAGCATTTCCAACTTCTAAATTTGTGTCACTTATTTTTGAAGCCGCCTTCTGCATATAATTTTGAATATAGACAGTACATTCACTACCTGGGATTTTCATTTCGGAAGAGTTCAGAACATCTTTTATAGCTGAATAAAGAATTTCTGTATTAGCAGTCAAGTCTTGAGCTTTGAGACTTTGCCCAATGTTAACGCCTATGGCATAACTCAACGAATCTAATTCATTAGTTAAACTACTTTGGGATAAAGATATAAGACTTTGAGAAGTTAGAAATAAGGTAAAAAAAACCGATATGATTTTATTCATTTGAAATTGCTATTGAAAAATTTAATAATGTACTCGCTTGTCGTATTTCTTTTATTTAACACAGTAATGGTACAAAAAATTACGCTCCCTAAAAAATAGTTTTAGGCTTAGGAAGTTCAATTAACCTAGTTTCTCAAAAACTAAAGAAATACAATCACAACTCATGATAAAATTAATTCTTAGTCCTCATGTCCAAGTCCTTCAAAATATCTCGAAAGTAATAGCGGGAATAATATAAGCTATTTAAAAACCTGTCTTAACATAGATCTTTTCTTTTAGAGCATTAATAAGG
>JBNMFK010000094.1:0-12543 GCA_051269965.1 Algoriphagus sp.
AGTATTGCGTGTTAGACGTTCCATACAATTGGAATTTTACACTTTCGACAACTGGTAATGAGCAATTATTCAACGCTATTACCGAATGGTTTAAGTCCCTAACAGGCAAACACTTTCCAAAGGTTTAAAAACTGATAAAATTATCTTTCTTATTCTACGATTTTAGTTGAATGAGGTGCTAGTTCTCTAATTACTTTGTACCCATAGCTCTTTGGTTTCTTCTGATATAGTCCTGAGTTCTCCATTTGGTTTGATTTTATAATGGCCAATTTTTCGGACTTACTATACTTCTTTCCTGTGCTCATAATCACAAAAATTATTCGATGCAACGTTTGATATTAATTAGCCAAAACACGATTTAATGGAGCAAAGATTAAAACAAACATCATGACGGGTCCAAAAAAGGAACGGATAGTAAAGCTATCTGCCACTAATGCAAAACCCACATAAAAAGTAAGGCATAAGAAAAGTGGACCAATAATGACCTGAAGTATTTTCTTAAGGTGTGTCTTCAATAGCTTCCTTGGAGAGGTCAATTTTCTCCAAAACAAATGGAAATAGAATATGAGTATCTTCAAAATGCTCAAAAGGAATAGAGATTCTATTTAGAAATGCTTCTGCTTTTTGGAGAGTAGTCAATTCTGCTTGCGTTTCTATTCCAACTATAATTTATTCTAGTCCCTTTCTATTAAAAAAAAATCAAATCCTAAACCGATATAATCTGGATTAACTGGTAAGTAAAAAAAATATTCATTCTAAGTCGATTTTATAAGAGGTCAAAACATAAGATTCAAACGACTAGCATAAATTAGACGCTATAGATTCTCTTTCCGCGTTATTTTTTTGATGATTTGAATAGCTTTTTATACTATAATACATGCTAATAAAACCGCCAGGAAAATGCCACTACTGACACTAAAAAGAGGAGAAATGATATAATCTCATAAAATAGACATCTTAGGCTTCCCCTTCAATTATTGAAATGCATGATCCCGCCTAAATTCATAGAAGGTTTTTGGAAATCACAAATAAATGTGCCTCGCAAAACAAGAACAAAACCAAGGCAACTGGAGCCCTTTCAAAAATAAATGAACAAACCATTAGATTTGATAAAGGATCAGAAAATTATTTAATTTCAGACAGGTCCAATTATTCAAACGTAACATTTTTTGCCGCTTTCGGAATTAAACTATGCATACTCGACTGTGAAAGATAGGATGCCCCGTAGTACAATTCTCGTGTTAACTTATTCCCTTTCACTTCATAGCTTACTTTATGAGCTCTTTTTGGAATATCCACTGACAATAACTCCAAACTTGTGTTAAATAATTTGAAGGCGGCATTGTTTTGTGAGGCCATCAAGCCTAGCTTACCATCAAAAGCACGAAAACCAACCAGGGCTTTGCCATCCTTAGGAACAAGAAATCCACTCTCTCTTTCTACTGAAAATCCCCCTTTACCATTTCCTGTAAGAAACAATCCATTGAAAGCATCCAAACGACCAACTAACAACTCATTTCCAAAGTTATTACCTATCATAAGTACATCAAAATGACCGTCACCATTATAATCTTCAATATGAATACCTCCTATTGGAGCAAATTGTGCTTCAATAGGCAATTCATGAATGGAGAAAGTCATATCAGCGTTATTCTCCATATAAATACTCTTATTGTAGTTATACTCATGCCTTATGGACATTTTCAGTTCCTTCTCAGTTAAAACATTATTTATATCAGCTTTAGCATAAGCTTTATAATCTACGAATCGGCTGCGAAGAAGATTAAGCTGCTTGCTGACATCACCTTTACCATTGTATGGGGCCAACACCTTGTCCTTTGAACCAGCGAATGCAGGTAAATAAGCAAACGGCAAAACATCATATACTCCGTTATTATCAAAATCACCAGAAAGAAGGACCGCTGGCTCCTCTGGCGTACCCTTAAATATTAGATTCTCACCTACATTTCCTATTATGTAGTCAATGTCGCCATCGTGGTCAAAATCTGCACCATTGATACTCGTCCACAAACCACTTTTCCCTTCTAAACCAGCGTGTTCTAGTTTCTTTAATGCCTTTCCTTGATTAACATAAACTGCGATTTCGGTATATTCACCAACTGCTATGAGGTCCAATTTTTTGTCATTATTTATGTCTGTCCAAAGAGCGTCACAAATCAATCCGCCTTCTTTCAGTTCACTACACCATTTTTCCGTTACATCTTTAAATACTATATTTCCCTCAATACTTTCATTAATCAGGATTGCACTGGGTGTAGATTTAGGATATTGAGTAGGTGTTATTCTCCCACTAACATACAAGTCTAGGTCTCCATCGCCATCAATATCACCAGCTCTAGCACAAGAACCACTGATGCGTAGGTCTGGTGTTGCATTGGGCCTATACGTCATTTTTCCCTCCACATTTTCATAAAACCTATCCCGAAATGACTCACTATTGGGGTAATCCTCATTTCCCCCACTAACGATGTATAAGTCTAAATCTTCATCCTGATCGGCGTCAAAGAGCAGCATACCTAAGTCTTCCGATTTCTTTTGAGTAGTATCGAGTTCGGGAAAAAGTAATTCTCTATTAAAACTACCATCTATCATTTGATAAAAGACATTCGCTGCTTTAAACTTAGCCCCTCCTACAACAATGTCATCCAGTCCATCCCCATTTATATCTCCAACAGCCATTCCTGGCCCAAGTTGTGACATTCTTGAAGGGATTAAATTTTGAATATTAAAATCTAGAAAAGGAAACTCCTCATGTATTCCAATATCTTGGTCGGTAAGAGAAAAAATAATCTCTTTGTCCTTCACTTCTGGTGACCAAGTTAATTTTGCGTCTTTGAAAGAAATAATTGTTGTTTTATTTATATCAATATCTTCCAAAATCTGCATTTTACCACTTGGCCAAATAATCCTAAGTTGCTTAGCTATTCGATTCTTGCCCAAACCGATGAAACAGTTCTGTCCTATAGAACTCTTGTAACCTCGATAGGGATTATTCTCCCAAAAGAATGATTCTCCGTTAGCTAGCTCACCTTCCACAATAACTCCGGTACCAAAAAGATTTAAAGCAGGACCAGCAAACGTGAGGTTGATGTAATTATTTTTCTCAGTGGCGGAGTTCTTATAAATAAATGCTGGCCCATTTGTATTATTAACTACATAATCAAAATCACCATCATTATCTAGATCTCCATAAGCCGCACCACTGCTGAAGCTCTTTATATCCATCCCCCATTCTTCAGTCGTATTTTCAAACTGTAGCTTTCCCTTATTTCTAAATGCATAGTTTGTGAGTTTATCCTCAGGAATTTGAGAAAGCATTAATTCCTTGGAAGATATATTACCTGCAGTAGCTCTGTAAGACATAAAATCCTTGTCAGTTACGTCCTTGGGAAAACCGTTAGTAACTAACAGGTCTCGATAACCATCCCCATCAAAATCTGCTAAACTTGGTGTCCAACTCCAGTCAGTTTCAGCAATACCAGCTACTAAGCCAACCTCTTGAAAGTGACCATTTTCTCCTGAGTTTAACTGCAAGGTATTTCTCATATACTGATACACATAACCCAGTTTATCAGAAAGTCGGTATATTTCATAACTAAGATCAGGAGCAAACATCTTCTTCCTGTAATTATCCTCAGGCATCATGTCCAAGCTGAAAATATCAGCAAGACCATCTCTATTGATATCCGCTACATCGTTTCCCATTGCCGAATTACTGGTATGCTTAAAATAAGCACTGGCTTTATCTACGAATGTGCCATTTTTCTGGTTGATGTAAAGAATATCGTCAGCTGCATAATCATTAGTGATATAGATGTCTTTCCAGCCATCTCTATTTATGTCACAAATATTAATTCCTAAACCAAAGCCCTCAACATTAATACCAGCATCGTGGCTAATATTAGTAAAGGAAACCCTTTTAGCTTCTTTAATTCCGTCGTTTCTATAAAGTCTATCCGTATTAGGGTAGTTTCCATCCAAAACTTTTTCTCTGACTAAATTAGGCGTGTGATCAATTACATTAGTAAGCACATAGAGATCTAAGTCTCCATCATTGTCATAATCCAAAAAAGCGGCTCCCTCCGAGAAACCATTATCGTTGATGCCATATTCTTTGGCTTTTTCTTTAAACGTAGGAATTCCATTAACATTTAACCCCTGATTTTCAAAAAACAGGTTTTCTCTGTCTTCCATAACCGTCTTCATAGTTGCACTTACAGGAACATATATATCTTGCCAACCATCAGCATTTAAGTCCACCACAATTGCGGCGGTACACCACTGCCTATATCCGCTCAAGCCAGCTATTTTTGTTATATCTTTAAAAGTAAAATCTCCGTTGTGTAAATACAGCTTATTGTCTTCCATATTGGCACTAAAGAAAATATCGGGAATAGAATCATTGTTAAAGTCTCCCAATCCAACACCTCCGCCATTATACGTGTAATCAAAAGTTAAAATATTAATAGAATCGTTTTCTGTAATTGTATTACTAAAAGTAACACCGCTTACATTCGGGTCTATTAATTCAAAAAGAGGTTTATCGTTATGACAACTTGTTAAGCTTAACAATGTCAGTAAAGCGACCTGGAAAATATATTTTTTTTTTCGCATAGGATATAAAAAAAGAGGTAGACAAATATCTACCTCTTTTCATTAAAATAAAATTAAATCTTAGTACCCAGGATTCTGCGTAAGAGCAGGTTGGATATCTAATTGAGATTGAGGAATTGGCACGTATTCATTTTTACCCGTCGTAAAGCTAGCACCGCCAAACTTTGTTACTAAAAATTGACTGTCATAAGGTAAATAAATACCATTAATGAATGTTGCAGCATCACCCCATCTTACTAAATCAGAGAAACGGTGTCCTTCCTGAGCAAGCTCTAACAAACGCTCAAACTTTAAAGCTTTCATAGCAGCATCTTTGCTATCAAAAGAGGTATAATTTGAGATCTTATAGTTGGCAGCAGGACCAGAACCATCATATTCATTGATGATAGAATTGGCTGCACGTGTTCTTACTCTATTGATAAGAGCCATTGCATTGTCCATACTACCAGCTTGAATCTCTGACTCAGCAGCTAGTAACAGCACATCTGCAAAACGAATAATCGGAACATTCATAGTGGCATATCCACGTGTCCAAGAGCTACCATCTGTAAACGTATTTTCCTGAGTTTTGTAGTACACAAACTTCTTTGGAGAATAAGGTCCTGCATAAGTTTGGTCACGAATCCAAGCCTTACCTGGATGCTCTTGCCAATCTAAATAAGGAATACCTCTACGCCCTACTGTATGGTCCAAGCGAGGATCCAATTCACCAGTATCTTCCGTAAACTCTGAAGAGGCTTCAACTTGGTAATCATTAACTACCACATTGTCACCTGAATTATAAGAATTATCTAATAAAGGAAGACCATCCTTTGTACGAAATTGATTAACCAACGTGAAGGTTGGCTGATTAAATCCGCAGCAGTTTCCAGGTCCATTCAAGCCTGTATTATACGGATAATTCAAATCATCAAACCAGTTTGCGTTGTTGACGCTACCAGTATTATTAGAAGATTGAACAGCCCAAACAGCTTCTTCATGATTATCATTCTCAGCATTGAATATTTGTCCGAAATTAGGTACCAAGTCATATTTCTTGCCATTCGTCGTTTGACCGTTAGCAATCACTTGATCAAAAATGGCCTTTGCTTCAGCATATTTCCCATCAAATACATAAGCCTTCCCTAAATAAGCAGCCGCAGCCCATTTATTCACACGACCCGCATCTGGAGATGTCTCAGGAAGATTGTCCATTCCAAATTTGAAATCAGCTTCAATTGAACCCAATATGTCAGCTGAATTCGGAACTTCTGGAATATCTGCCTCAGCTACCGTTTCATCAAAATAGGGAGCAGAATTAAACATTCTTTTTAAATCAAAATAGAAATGTCCTCTAAGAACTCTTGCCTCAGCAATAATTCTAGTTTTAGTGCCCGCAGAGATTTGCTCCGACTGTGTAGCCAATCTAATAGCAGCATTAGCTCTAGAAATACCCTCAAATTTCGAGGACCACATCGCATTAAATTCACCACTTGTTGGATCCCCTTCATAACGCTGAATAGGATTCATAGCGGTGTAGTCACCTGCATCTGTCCCTTTGTTAGAGATGCCACCTAGTACATCTCCCATCCAGTTATTTGGGCCAGAATTACGACCAAACCCTTTACCATTCAGCATGGAATACGCTCCAATCAATGATCCTTCAAGACCAGCAGGACTAAGCAACTGGGCCTCTCCTAAAGATCCTGTTGGAAGTACTTCCAAAAATGAGTCTTTACAAGAAAATGTGAGCATAGTAACAGCCATGACTGTTAGAATACCTTTTTTTATATTATTTTTTTTCATTTTATTCTTTTTATTCTTTTTAATTAAAAATGATATTAGTTAAAATCCAAGATTCAATACCACATTGAAACTTCTTGTAACTGGAAAGTTACCCACGTCAATACCAAAATTAGTATCTGCATCACCACCTACACCAGGATCTAATCCTGAATATCCTGTAAGTGTAAATAAGTTATTACCGGATATGGCAATTCTAGCTTTGCTCAAACCTAATTTACTTGCAAGTCTACTATCTAAGCTATAGCCAACAGATATATTTTGCATTCTTAAATAAGAACCATCTTCGACATACCAAGAGTTTTCCGCACCAGAAGTACTGATGTTAGAAGCAGACTCCCATATCGGAGCTAAAGCATTGTTACCTAAAGCTGGTGTCCAAGATTCCTTGGCTCTTACACCTTTTCCAGCACCTTCAAAAGTACCATGGAAGTCTGTAAACCACTTAGATTGATTCCAGATATCATTTCCGAGGAACGTGTTAAAGTATGAATTCACATCCCAGTTACCAAATTCAATACCGAAGTTAAGACCACCCGTAAACTTAGGAACAGGAGAACCAATAAATGTCCTATCATCTGGGGTGATTTCACCATCACCATTTACATCTTCATATTTGAAACGACCGATAGCAGCACCTTGCTGAGCAGGATGAGCATCTACTTCTCCTTGAGAGTTGAAGTATCCAATCATCTTATATCCGAAGAAAGAAGAAATTGATTGTCCTGGTTGGTTTCTAACTGGATTAATTCCACGATATCCACCGCCACCAAAGAATGGAATGCCTGGAGCAAGTTCAACAATTTCATTTTGAAGGAATGAGCCATTCACTGTCAAATTGTATTTGATTTTGCTTGTCAAGTTTCCTCTATTGATTATTTGAACATCAATACCCTGATTTCTCATTTTACCTACGTTCACAGAAGGAGCAGATGCATTAGGCCCTACCACAGCCGCTAGAGGCACTTGATATAACAAATCACGTGTATCTTTTCTCCAAACATCCAGAACAGCTTCTAATCTACCATTAGCAAAAGTGGCGTCAAAACCTATGTTAGACGTTTCTGAAGTCTCCCATTTAGCATTTGGATTACCAATTCTAGACTTATAATACCCAGGGTTTGCACCAGATGCTTGTCCTGCAATAGGATACAGAGATCTTCCTGGATTTTGAGCATAAAGAGAATATTGGTTTGCAGGGTTTACATTATTTGAGTTACCCATTACACCCCAACCTCCACGTATTTTCAAGTCAGTAATAAAAGAAAGGTCTTTCATGAATTCTTCATCAGAAACTCTCCAACCCGCAGAAAATGCAGGGAAAACACCGAATCTATTATTAGCTCCAAAACGAGAAGCACCATCACGACGAAGTAAAGCAGTTACGAAATACTTGTCCTTTAAGTTATAATCTGCCTTACCAAAGTAAGACGAAAAATTAACACCACTGTAAAGGGACGAATTAACTACTGGAGATTGAACCAAAGTTAAGTTCACATAATCCAAATCCATCGTAAATGGATTTATACCAGAACCACCAATGTTTCTACCTCTACCGTCATTCAAGGCCTCTTGACCTAACAATACTTTAAGTTTGTTTTGACCAAAGTTAACTTTGTAACTAGCCGTATTTGTTAAGACCCATTGAACGTTGAAACCTGCACCCTCATTAAATGAATCAGAAGCTTGTGGTTCCGAATCACCTAGGTATTTATAGTTATATCCATAGTAGTAATTGTTACTAATACCTCCACCTAAACTTGTTCTTAAAGTTAAGTTTTTGATAGGATCTACTTCTAAGTATACATTTCCAAAACCACTAAAAGCATAACCTTGATCATTTTGAACATCATTGGTTAAAGACCTTACTGGATTACGAGGGTTATTAAAACCAGCCGCTTTTGTTGAAGCAAAACTTCCAAATTCATCATAAACAGGAATTGCAGTAGGCATTCTGTAAGCTGCAAGAAGCTGAGACTCGTCATCCGCAGATCCTTGACCATTACTTCCACCTTGCTGTCCTTGAATAGATGCATAAGTGAACTGCATGTTTTCTCCAAAACGGAAACGCTTACCTAAATCAGTTTCACTGTTGACACGAACATTATAACGCTTGAAGCTATTGTTAACAATAATACCATTCTGGTCTTGAATGTTCAATCCAACATAGTAACGACTGTTCTCCGTTCCACCGCTAAAACCTAGATTGTGTCTGTTAATAGACGCCATTCTTGTGATTTCATCATACCAGTTAGTACCAGCCAAATTTGGCTTAATTAGGAATGTGTTATCAGGATTCTCATCATAAGCAGCTTGGATGGCCGCTAAATCTACCGAACCTCTTACACCATTGGCTCCATTGGCATGAAGGTAGTCTGGCAATGTAGCTTGCTTGTTAGGTCCATACTGCTGATGAGTATATTGAACTGGAGTACCGTTTGCGGCAGCATTATTCTCATAAGCAATGTGCGTATAGTCTGCTTGCTCTTGAGGATTAAGCATCTGAGGTGCACCGTTAACATTAGGATCCGTAAATCCGAACATACCATTATAAGAGACTTGCAAAGCTCTTTTTCCTTTTTTACCTTTCTTAGTGGTATAAACAATTACACCGTTTGCAGCACGAGCACCATAAATAGAAGCAGCAGCAGCATCTTTCAATACCGTTGTAGTTTCAATATCATCTGGAGAAAGGAAATTAGAACTATTTGTAGGTACCCCATCCACAATAATTAATGGCTGGTTTCCTCCAAAAGCTCCAAATCCACGTACACGAATGGTAGAATTAGTACCAGGCTGTCCGTTAGTAATTACAGTAACACCAGCCACACGACCAGCTAACTGCTGCTCTATGTTACCAGAAGGCACTGCTTGCAAATCTTTCGCTTTTACGATAGAAACTGCAGCTGTAGATTCTTTTCTATTGGTTACAGAGTAACCAGTAACGATTATCTCATCAAGTGAAGCTGCATCAGTAGCTAACGTTACGTTAATCACAGACTGATTTCCTACAGTAACATCTTGTGACGTATAGCCAACAAAGCTAAATACTAGTACATCACTCGTACCAGCAGACGTTATGGTGAAATTACCATTCATGTCAGTGATAACACCTTGCGTAGTCCCTTTTACAACTACAGACGCACCTGGAATACCCAAATCGTCATCAGCTCCGGTGACTGTCCCGCTCACGCTTTTACCTTGAGCAAAACCCACCGAAGAGATGGCGGCTGCTAGGAAGGTAAATAGTAAGCTTCTTAGATAAAGTTTTAATTTCATAGAATTAATGTTAAAAAAATGGTTTAAAAGAAATAATAAAATCAAGTCAAAAGGCATCTACATGAATAACCCTTTATTGCGACGTACAATTTTCACACTTTAGCACTGAAGTTTTGTGCTTATTTAATCTTTTTACTTGCTCATTTGTTCAAAAATAATGAGATAAGTCTATAAATTAGTATTATCTGTCTATTTATCTGTTTTTTCATGTTATCTAAACTTAACCTCTTAAGAAAATTTATGACTTAGACAAGAAAAAGATTTAATTGGACGAATTTGACACTGCTTAGCATATCAATTGTCTAATACTAAAATATCGCCTAATCATTATCCTAAAACTTAAGCCATCCGTCCTAAAAAAGGTTGCTAGAAAGTTAACGTCAACTGCTATCTGATTTATCTGTTCTATATAATTATGCGGCCTATCTATTTTCCTCCAAAGACCGAGAAAACTTCCACCGTTTTCATTTCTTTTGACGTTTTGTTAGAAAAATGTGGTTGTTTATATTTTCTCCAATCCTATTATGATACGTTGCGAATTATCACTATTTCTTTTAATTGTTTCCAGCTATAACTTTTTTAATAATTGAGAGGATCTCGCAAAACACTATTGCTTTGGCTGCCATGCTTATTCTTAACCATCACTTCTTCCAAAATTAGTTTGGCAAAATGGTGTATTGCCAGAGATGGGATTCACTTTGGGTGTTATTGATTTAGGTGAACACCTTGAAAAGAAAGGTGAAATCTCTGACCTAGAGAAATCCCTACTCCAAATGATTTAAGACGATCAGCAACTAATTTAAAAGTCAAATGGAATAAAGTTGTAGACTTCTATTTAACGGCGGCCTCACAATCCTTGGGTTCAATTAGTCAACTACAAATAAAAGATAATTTAGACGGCTTATTTGATGTCAGTTTAAAAAGGGACTCTATACAAAATGCATTATAAAACCGGTTTTTGATTATGATCTAGAAAGGCTTTTAATGGCTGAGAGAGAGGGAATGCTTAGTTTTTTAGATGTCTACCTAAGTGTTTTGGATGAAACTTACATGCAAGGAAGCATAGCCGATATGGCCTACATTGATGAAGACAACCTTATGGTATTGAAATTTGGTGATATGAATCCGAGTAATTTCCCATCGGAGAGTTTGGACAACTCTACCCAAAACTAAATCTAAATTACAGGAGCCAATTATCAAGAATTTGCATCGCCCAGTAGACTTCAAAAAGACTGACTTCGATAGTGATGGTTTTGAAGACATTTTAATTTCAACTTATGCTTTCAAAAAAACTCCCTCTCGCTCCATAGGGGAAAAAGTAGTCGCTGTTTTAAAGAAGAAATTATGAGTCCCTACTCGGGCTCTCTTAAACTAATCACAGAATATTTTTACAAAGATGGTGGCCTCGGCTTCATGGTTTTAACTGCCCAAGGAAAAGATGAAATAAGCCTCTATGATAACCAAGGTGACGGCACGTTTTTGCAGAAAGTTCTCATAAAAATCCTCAACTATATGCTACTTCAGATTTTATACTAGTGAATATGAACGAATACAGAATCCGAGATTTTGTGGTAGTAGCGAGTGATAATGTAGACTGCCCACCGGTATTAAAACCTTACCATGGTATCTACATTTATTACATAGATGGATTCATGAATTATAACCTTTCAACGTTCTTACCTCTTCATAGTGCTAGTGGAAACTTGGGCGTAACTAATTTAAAGATAGAGACAAATATTTAGCCGTTATTACTCACTTCGCTGACATTGATAGTACCCCAGAACGTGATTTCACCTGGATAGATAACCTAGGTAAAGGGAATACATATTTAGGACATACACGTCTAAAAGCTTCAAAAGGAAGATGGCTAGCCTTAGAGAGTCTTATCAAAAATAATAAGAACAGATTTGTGGCAGGTTCTTGTAATTTAGCCTAAGGAGCTAAATCTAGCTATCTTAAGAACACACAGAATCTTGACTTAATTTTAAGTTTTCGAGCAAAAAAGTAAATACTACTTATGATTTCCAAAACTTGAAGGTGAAACCCCAAATTCTCTCTTAAATGCTTTGCTAAAGTAAGAATGACTTTGAATACCGACTAGGTTCATGACTTCGTTGACTTGCATATCCTCACCTGTTAACAACTTTGCAGCCAAATTGAGCCGACTCTCTCTAATAAATTCTGTAATACCCATACCTGTTACACTCTTCACCTTATTATACAGGTTTGTCCTGCTAATCCCCATATCTCTACAAATAAAATTCACATCTAAATCTGAATTATCCAAATTGTAATTGACTATCCTTTTCAAATTTACCAAAAAAGATTCATCTTTTCTTCCGCTCGTTAATTGCCTTGATTCCTTTAGGTAATTTTGACTATACCACAACCTTTGCTTTAGTATGGACTCCAATAGATTCTTTAGTACGAGATAAAGCAACATCAAATTGTGGGTATCAGTGGCTAAGAAAACGTCGATTTGAGCCGAAACTGCATCTAAATGAGCCTCTTCTGAAGTGTCTGTCGAAAGAGCTACTATAGGAATGTGATCTAACCATACATCATTCTTAATCCAAGTGGATAACTTTAACACCTCATTCATTAGTAATGAGTCATCTATCACCACTAAATCTGGCCCATTCTCAGTTAACTCTTCTTTGGCTATAGTTATATTTTTTGCAACTCTTAAGCTGTATGAAACTCCCAGAAGCTCCAAAATATCATCACGTAATTCCTCATTTCCTATCACTAAAAGAATAGAGGGCTTCACCTTAGCTTTTGTACTCAAATTTTGTTGAATAATTTGACTCATTTAAAATTATTAAAGGATGCTTTTAGTGGTAAATT
>JBNMFK010000095.1:0-12508 GCA_051269965.1 Algoriphagus sp.
AGAAACCTGTTTTATTATTCCTGAAGGGATTTCCAGGTTTTATATCCATGGCAAATATGAACGTGTCGGAGCCAGTTGGCTAACTAGAGACATGAAAGAAGAAGAGGCTGCAGAGAGTTTAGCCTTTATTAACAATGTCTATGCCTCCGTAGTCGCTCATATCGACTTAAAGTATGTAAAACTTCATGCTTTTGGCTTTTCCCAAGGATGTGCCATGGCTTGTAGGTGGCTAAATCAATTAGACCAAAAGGCACAAACCTTTATTATTTGGGCAGGATTTTTTGCTAAAGGAATACCGGATATCATTGAAATCTCTAAACTTAAAAGCACAAAAATGTTCTATGTTTATGGCTCCAAAGATGAATTCCTAATATCAAACCCAGAAATCAAAGACCAAATGTTACGTGATTTAAAAGGTCATCTGGAAACAGAAATAATTTCTTTTGATGGAGAGCATAGAGTGGAAATTCCTGTCTTGCGAGAAATAATGAAGAAAGTGACTTAATTCACCAATTAGTAATAGCCTTTGTCATCTCCTCAAATTCAATAAGGAAACCGTCATGGCCATAAGTAGAATCAATCTCTACAAATTTAGCATTAGGGATAAGTTCGCCTAATTTAGATTGCTCCTCTACGGGGAAAAGGAGGTCAGAGTTAATACCGACCACTAATGTTTTGGCTTTCACCCGAGCCAAGGCTTCTTCCAAAGAACCCCTCCCACGACCAACATCATGAGAATCAAACATTCTACTTAGCACCCAGTAGGAGTAAGCGTTGAAACGTTTTATAATTTTTTCTCCCTGATATTGCTGATATGTACTCGCCCTAAAAAAATTTATCTGGCCCTCGTCTCTAGACTGCGTCCTGTTATAAGTTTGATAATTACGATAGGATAATAAAGCAATGGCCCGAGCCACCTTCATCCCTTCTTTTCCAGCATCAGGATGATTTTCTTGCCAAGTAGGGTCACTAGCTATAGCCATACGCTGACTTTCGTTAAAGGCTATTCCCCATGGAGAATGAATGGCATTGGTAGAAAACAAAATTAGTCTATCCATCAATTCAGGCTTTGAAACCGCCCATTCAATTGCCTGCTGTCCTCCTAAAGACCCCCCCAACAAGGTATGTATTTTTGAAATACCAAGATGCTCTCTCAGTAGTTCAAAACATTGGATAACATCCCGAATGGTGAGCATAGGAAAGGAAAAATAGAATGGTTCTCCTGTCTCTGGATTAGTGCTCAAAGGATTACTACTTCCATAATGAGAGCCTGGCACATTCACACAGATAATAAAATGCTTTGTTGGGTTGAAGTATCTGCCATCGCCTATGAGCCCTCCCCACCAGTCGGAAGGATTGGCGTTTCCTGTGAAGGCATGGCAAACCCAAACCACATTACTTTTATCAGCATTTAATTCGCCATAAGTCGTGTAACCCAACTCTAACTCGGGAAGAAACTCCCCATCTTCTAAAGGTACAGGAGAGTTGTGCTTATATGTAAGGAATTTTAAGCTCAAACTTGAAATAAGGAATGTAATCACGCCTACTAATGAGGCGTGATTAAGGGTATATTGACTACACTTATGCCTCTAAGGCTTGTGTTATATCTGCTTTTATATCTTCAATGTGCTCAATACCCGCAGAAATCCTAAGTCCACCAGGATTAACTCCGGCAGCTAATTGCTCTACCTCTCCCAACTGTGAATGCGTGGTGCTTGCAGGGTGTATAATTAGCGTTTTTGCATCTCCTACATTGGCTACATGAGAAATTAGATTCAATGAATTCACAAACTTCTCTGCTTTTACTCTATCTCCTTTGAGAATGAAAGACAATACACCACCAAAACCTCTATTGAGGTATTTCTTAGCAATCTCATGTGTAGGATGACTTTTCAATCCAGGATAGTTTACAGACGCCACAGCAGGATGCGATTCAAGCCAATGAGCCAATGCCAAGGCATTTTCACAAGTACGCTCAACTCTAAGAGTCAATGTTTCAAGTCCTTGCAGAAGTAAGAACGAATTGAATGGAGACTGACATGGACCAAAATCTCTAAGACCCTCCACTCTACATCTGATAATGAACTGGATATTACCCATCGGACTATCTACACCCATGTGATCATTAAATACCATACCTCCATATGATTCCGATGGCTCAGTGAATTGTGGATATTTCCCATTAGCCCAATTAAAATTACAGGCATCAATAATGACACCTCCCATCGTGGTTCCATGACCTCCTACCCATTTTGTGGCTGACTGAACCACTACATTGGCCCCATGCTTAATTGGCTGACAAAGAGCCCCACCCGCTCCGAATGTATTATCCACAAAAAGAGGTAAATCATGTTTTTTAGCCAATACAGAAAGGGCTTCAAAGTCAGGCGTACTTAGCCCTGGATTACCAATTGTTTCTACATATAAAAGCTTTGTTTTATCGTCAATTAAGGCCTCAAAACTATCTATATCATTGCCATTGGCAAATCTGGCATCTACGCCTAAATTCTTAAAAGCATTCTTGAATTGATTGTAAGAGCCGCCATAAAGAAAGGGGCTGCTCACAAAGTTATCTCCAACAGATGTTACATTATTTATTGCTATAAACTGAGCTGAATGACCAGAGGCAGTAGCCAAAGCTGCACCACCACCCTCTAATGCCGCCATTCTTTTTTCAAAGACGTCATTTGTAGGGTTCATTATGCGGGAATATATATTACCGAACTCCTTCAGAGCGAATAAATTAGCCCCGTGCTCCGAGTTATTAAATTGAAAGGCTGTAGTTTGGTAGATGGGTACCGCTCTTGAATTAGTCGCTGGGTCTACTTCTTGACCCGCATGTAATTGTAGAGTTTCAAATTTTAATTCAGACATAACTAAATTATTTTATAAGTTTTTAAATCGTATATCAAACAGGACATACGGCTCCCGATTATCGGAATTAAACCAACATGATCTTTTTTTGGAATCACAGATCGGTCTATAAGTCCCAAAGGCCCTTGTGGCACTACTAGGTAGGTTTTGGCACCTTATCGCAATGTGCGGGACAGGTTGCCCGAGGTTCAAAGAGCCCATTCTCTCCACTCGTCTTTATAAATCAATCAAAGGACAGAGAACCCGTCCATGGAATGATTAGCAAATGTAGTTTTAAATAAAATAAAATTACAAGGATAAATAATAATTTGAAATAATATTTGACACCCATCAAGAAGTTCCCACTATTTAATGCTAAATATTTAGACTACTAATTACCCAAAAAAGACATGATTTGAAACTTCTTGAGTGTATCCTAAAAAAGGAATTATTTTGAGTTTACGGTACACAATGCTAGTGACGATTTATCAGATGAATTTCATTATATCTTGATCCACTTAATTCTAAAAAATCTCATGAAGGGTTGTCCAGCATATCCGGATAAAAGTAAAACGTAGAACTTCGGGCTAAACTCAGTCTACAATCATCATAGACTTTACTCGCTGATATGTCACTTTGTAAATAGCCCAAGAGTCATATGAAGTTTAACCCTATTACAACGTCGCTGGAAGTCCTTAGAACATCAAATACTCCTTTATCATTTCCGTCAAATCAAACACCGCTTAGTTCGCTAGTTTCTGTAAGCAGTGAAAAATATTGAATTTTGAAGCAAGCTTGTAAGCCCTTTCGCCTTAGGAAAATTCGGACATTAAAAATTAATTTTCTTGGACTTTCGATTGAAAAATTGACGTTATAAATAAAACCTTCGTTTGTCTTTTCATCTCTCAAGTGTAAGCTTCAATTTACCATTTATCAATTCAAAAAAATAAACCAGTTCAAAGTCACGCATGGCATTCACAAAGGCCACTTTCTCGTATGAGCCTAAGTCTTGGATCTTTATTTCTCTTTGTTTTAAAACTCCCTGGTGCAATAAAAATTGGCGTTTAACGCCATTCAAAAGATAGTTTTCGGGAGTATACCAAGAACCAGATTTAAAAAAAGCCAAATTTGAATAGGAAGCGTCCATGATTAAATCCCCTTTGAGGAAAATAACGTCATCAGTTGCTAAGACTTCTTTCGCTTTTTCCAAAAAAGTGCGGTCCTTATATTTATAAGCATACTCAAAGGTTGAAGCCTCTTTAAAGCCAACAAGCTTATGATTAGACATCTTATAGGGATAAAACGCTACTTTATCAATAATTTCTCCATAATCTACTCTGCATCTGTAAGTCTGATTATCCTTTGGAATATCTCTTAGATATGCTGACAAATCTAATTGATTTTCTAATCCAAACACGTTTCTCCTAGTCCTGTTCAGCCTTTCCCTATGATAGTCTAGTAGAAAAAACTGACTTTCGCAGTATTTAATGGTTTCAAAAAACTGGAACATATATTTTACTAATGAGTTCTTCAAACTCTTTTTTGGCATCACTCCTAAAAGTGATGCCCCCGCCACTCTTAAAAACTAATCGCTCACCCCTTTTTTCGATAAACCGAATCATTACAGCCGAATTTATTCTTTCACCATCAAAAACACCAAAAACACCAGTGTAATACCCTCTTGAACCTCCTTCAAAAGTAAGCTTCTCTGCCTCTTTTATTATCTCTAGTGTTTTAGGTTTTGGGGCTCCGGAAATCGAACCTGCCGGCAATAAATCAAATAAAATATCTCCAATTCTATCTTTCCAGTCTTTCCTAAGTTGGCCGCAAACCTTAGAGCTCACTTGTAACAAAGCAGAGCCATCTTCCTTATTTATCCTCTCTAGATATCTAAAACGCTCGACCCAAACCTTATCTGCCACTTTGCTTAAATCATTCCGAATCAAGTCAACTATAGTAGTGTGCTCATATTTCTCCTTAGCATCATTAAGTATCAATGATTCAGCCTCTGGAATATCAGCGTCAATTGTCCCTTTCATAGGGAAGGAAGAAATTTTACCACTCACATCTATTTGGACGAAAGTCTCTGGACTAAAACATAAAAACTTATCCTTCCAGTAGATTTTGTACTTAGATTTACAATGTTGAAAAATAGTTTCCAAATCCCAATTAGAGGAAACCGAAGATTCCGCAGTTAAATTGGTCAAAAAGCTATTGCCTCTTTTAAGGTTGTCCCATACAATTTTAAAAGCTCTTTCAAACCGTTTAAATGACAAGGGCCTTGTCTGGAGCATAAGATCAACTTCAGGTTTATTAAGATTATCCGGATAATTCCTGTATTCCAAGAAACCATCATTCATGGAATATCTTATCTCCTCTGAATCAAGAGCATGCAAAGGAATAACAGAAGGATAATCAAGCTCAAAGTCGGCGATAAAAATAAATGGTGTTCTGCTCTTACCAAGCTTATTTATTTCCGAAAAAACACCACTTTTCTCTTTCGACATTAAACCTGTGCATATTCTTCCATAGGGGGACAGCTACAAATAAGGTTTCTATCTCCAAAAGCAGAATCAATTCTAGCTACAGAAGGCCAAAACTTATGTTGTTTTTGACTTGCTAAAGGAAAAACCGCTTCCTCTCTTGTATATGGCCTATCCCAGTCACCCACTAAAGATGACATGGTATGTGGAGCATTCTGTAAAAGATTATTTACAGGATCCGCATTCCCATTTTCTATATTAAAAATCTCCTTCCTGATACTAATCAAAGCATCACAAAAGCGGTCTAGCTCTTCTTTAGACTCAGACTCTGTAGGCTCTATCATCAGTGTACCTGCAACAGGAAAAGATACTGTAGGTGCATGAAAACCATAATCCATTAGCCTCTTGGCAATGTCCTCAACTTCCACCCCAGCAGACTGCTTGAATCCACGACAATCCACAATCATTTCGTGGGCACATCTGCCTTTCGAGCCCGTATATAAAATGGGGAAATGTTCTTCCAATCTAGCCTTAATGTAGTTAGCATTCAGTATCGCAAACTCTGTAGCTCTCTTTAAACCCTCAGCACCCATCATGGCGATGTAGGCATAGGATATAGGCAATATGCTTGCACTTCCCCATGGAGCAGCAGAAATAGCATGAATGGAACTAAAGGAATGAGGATTAGCTGATGTTTCCTCTTTTTTTAGATAAAGATGACTTGGCAGAAAGGCCTTTAAATCTTGTACCACACCAATAGGTCCCATGCCAGGACCACCGCCTCCGTGAGGAATACAGAATGTTTTGTGTAAATTCAAGTGGCATACATCTGCACCAATAGCCGCGGGAGATGTCAGGCCAACCTGAGCATTCATATTAGCACCGTCCATGTAAACTCTCCCTCCATTCTCATGAATGAGGGCACATATTTCTTTAATACTCTCTTCAAACACACCGTGAGTAGACGGATAGGTAACCATTAGACAGGCTAGTTCGTCTTTATGCTGTTCCGTCTTTATCTTAAGATCTTCTAAATCAATGTTGCCTTTATCATCACAAGCGGTAACCACCACTTTCATGCCTGCCATTACAGCAGAAGCAGGATTAGTACCATGGGCTGAAGATGGAATTAAAGCTACGTTTCTATGGTAATCGCCTCTACTTTCGTGGTAAGATCTGATAACCATCAGACCAGCATATTCACCTTGGGCTCCTGAATTTGGCTGCAATGAAACACCGTCGAAACCAGTAATTTCGCACAGCCATTCCTGAAGTTCTTTAAACATCTCACTATACCCTTCTATTTGGCTATTTGGTGCAAAAGGATGAATCCTTCCCAACTCAGGCCAAGTAACAGGAATCATCTCTGCCGTGGCATTTAGCTTCATTGTACAGCTACCAAGAGCTATCATTGAATGAACAAGAGACAAATCCTTACTCTCTAAAAATTTAAGATAACGTAGCATTTCATGCTCCGTATGATACGAACTAAAAACGGGATGATTTAAGTAAGAAGAAGTTCTTTTTAAATTTTCGGGGAAATCTATTTCAATTTCCGTTTTTAAATTCATCAAAACACTTTCCCCCCTAGCCTCGGCAAAAACTGCTAACAAATCTGTAACATCATTAAGCGTCTTTGTTTCATCAAAGCTAATTTGAACCGTATCTTGATCTACAAATAATAGATTTATCTCCTTCAATTCTGCCAAAGATTTTAGACTTCCGCTATCTTGAATCTCCACAGAAACAGTATCAAAAAAGTCTTGATGCTTGACTTTGAAATCTAAGCCTTGAACTGAATTCGCAAAAAACTTTGCCAAGCCATGCACTCTTTCAGCAATTTTTTTAATGCCCTCTGGTCCGTGATATAAGGTATAAGCCGCAGAAAGAACAGCGAGTAAAACCTGAGAAGTACAGATATTTGAAGTGGCTTTTTCTCTTCTTATATGCTGTTCTCTAGTCTGAAGTGCCATTCTATACGCATCATTTCCTTCAGCATCTTTTGACATACCGATGATCCTCCCGGGAATCAATCTTTTATAGCTTTTATTTACGGCATAGAATGCTGCATGCGGACCTCCCATACCCATAGGAACTCCGAAACGCTGTGCAGTTCCCAAAACACAATCTGCCCCCATTTCACCAGGAGACTTTAATAGCGTAAGCGAGAGCAAATCTGCTGCTATGGCAACTTGAATATTTAAATCATGTGCTGCGGCGGTGAAACTCGTATAATCTTTTATTTCTCCGTTTTTACCAGGGTTTTGAATCAATACCCCAAATACTTCTTCTTCTAAAACCAGATCAGCGTCAGAAACAACCTTAACATCAATACCCTGAGAAACACCTCTTCCTACCACAATATCAATTGTTTGAGAAAAACAATTTTCAGAAATCAAGAAAACGTTAGCGTTCTTTTTCTTCGCCCCTTTACGTGATGCATGAAACATAGCCATAGCTTCTGCGGCTGCAGTTCCCTCATCTAGGAGTGATGCATTAGCCAATTCCATACCCGTCAAATCACAAACGGCAGTTTGAAAATTAAAAAGCATTTCTAGTCGTCCCTGAGCTATTTCTGCTTGATATGGCGTGTAAGCCGTGTACCATGAAGGATTTTCAAGAATATTCCGCTGAACGACATTGGGTAGAATTGTATCGTAATAACCCTGCCCAATAAAAGAACGGAAAACCTTATTTTTAGCCGCCAGCAACCTAAAGTCTGCCAAGAACTCTGTCTCAGTCTTTGCTTCGGGCAGGTTTAGGCCATTCTTAAGGCGAATTCCAGATGGAACAGTTTCATGAATGAGCAATTCTAAACTTTCGACACCAATGGTCTCCAGCATGGCCTTAAAATTCTCTTCTTTTTTTCCGTGGTGCCTATTCTCAAAAGCATCCTGATCTTTTAAACTAACTATCATTCTTTAAAGCAGTAAATGTATATACAATTCTTAACTGCAAAAGTACAACATAGCGATTGCTTGTTAAAGTAAAATCTTTTCACCTTCTTCATGAAATTTTGATTTACAAGACAGAAACCAGTTCAATGAAAAAACTTCTTACCCTCAGTGTTTTACTGCTTTTTGTCATAAATGAGATGAAAGCTCAAGATATTGCTCAGAAATATGCAGCAACAATCACTCAAGAAGACTTAAGAAAGCACCTCTCTATAATAGCCTCAGATGATATGGAAGGTAGAGAAACTACCAAACCTGGTCAATATAAAGCCGCAAGATACCTCGCATCTGAATTTGAAAAACTTGGTCTAAAAAAAATAGTTGCCCTAGGCGATTATAAATCCTACTTCCAGTGGTTTGACGTATACGTCAATGGAAAATCACAACGTTTAGCTCTAAAAGAAAATCAAAAGCCTGACGATTATGAAATAAAGTCTAGTATGAATGTCATAGGGTTGTTGGAAGGAAGTACTCATCCAGAAGAATATATTGTCATTTCAGCTCACTATGACCATATTGGAATCAATAGAAAGGGAGAAATAAATAATGGAGCAGACGATGACGGTAGTGGCACATCCGCCGTCTTAGAAATAGCTGAAGCATTTATCACAGCTAAGAAAGAAGGAAAGGGCCCAGAAAGAAGCATTCTTTTCCTCTTGGTGTCCGGCGAAGAAAAAGGACTTCTTGGGTCGGCTTATTTTACCGACAGAAGCTCTTTAATACCACTCAATGCTATTGTTTGTAATCTTAACATTGATATGATCGGTCGTCAAGATGAAAAACACAAATCAGACGAGTACGTCTATCTAATTGGAGCAGATAAACTGTCGAATGATTTGGATAAAATAAGTAAAGCCATGAATAAAAAATACACAAACTATGAACTAGACTACACCTATAATGATGAGAAAGACCCAAATAGATTTTACTATAGGTCTGACCACTACAATTTTGCCAAAAACAACATTCCTGTTATTTTCTTTTTTTCAGGTGTTCATGAAGATTACCACAAACCAGGAGACGATATTGAGAAAATATTATTCCCGAAATATTCCAAAATCGTTCAACTCGTTTTTCATATAGCCTGGGAAGTATCGAATCGTCCTAAACCTTTAAGATTAAACTAATTTAAAATGTCTTTTAACTGGTAAAAGAAGACTTGTTGTAGTCAACTGATTGATTATGTGAAAAAATCCTTCATTTTTTGTCTTTCAATGAATTTTCGTAAGATCCACCATTTAAAAAAAACGTTAACTAAGCTTCTTTTAAGCGTTTTGTCGAATAATCCAAGAAATTATTTTAGGACAGCAAAAAAGCAGCTAGAAATGTTTTACGTTCTAAGGTATTTTCCTTAGAATTGCCGAACCTTTGCATAAAATTGTGAGTGAATATTCTATTTCAACCATCCTTTTTAAGCATTATAACTATTTTAAACAATCGTTTTTATTAATTTAAAAACCCCAAAAATTCTAATCTAATGGAAAAAAAGACTACTGCTCCAGCAGCTAAATCTGCACCAAAAAAAGCAGCTTCATCGTCAAAATCTGTAGAGCTTAATGCTGGAATCGTTATTCCAGTGTTGTTAGTACTCGGTGTGTGTATTTGGATGTTCTTTCTAGGTGATGGTGCTAACTTTGACGATCCAGAAGTAAAACATCATCCTAAAAACATGTTAGGTATCGTTTATTCCGGTGGAGTAATTGTACCAATTCTTATTACCTGTTTCTTAATTGTAGTCGTTTTTTCTGTTGAGCGTTTCATTACTCTTAATAAGGCTTCTGGAAAAGGAAATTTAGACGCTTTTGTTTCTAAAATTCGTTCGCTACTAAATGCTGGTAATCTAGCTGATGCCATGAAAGAATGCGATAGACAGCAAGGTACTGTAGGCAATGTAGCAAAAATTGCTCTCATGAAGTACAACCAGCTTATTTCTGAAACTGAACTGAAGAAAGACCAAAAATTAGCTGCACTTCAAAAAGAAGTTGAAGAAGCTACTTCTCTTGAGCTTCCAATGCTTGAGAAGAATTTAACCATTCTTTCTACTCTTGGTTCTGTTGCTACACTTATTGCCCTTTTAGGAACTGTACTTGGTATGATTCGTTCTTTCTTTGCAATTGGTGAAGGTGGTGGAGCTCCAGATGCTGCTGAACTTGCTCGTGGTATTGCAGAAGCATTAATTAATACAGGTCTTGGTATTGGTACATCAGCTGTGGCTATTATCATGTACAATTTCTTTACAAGTAAGATTGACGGTCTTACCTTCAAGATTGATGAAATTGGCATGAGCTTACAGCAAATATTTGCTGCTAAAAATTAATCAACTAATTGTTTAGTTATTCAAATTAATTTTTTATATTTAAACATTATAAGACAATAATATGGCAGCAGTAAAACCAAAAAGACATGGTCCAGCAATGGACATGACCGCGATGACAGATGTGGCATTTTTGTTACTAACGTTCTTTATAATGGCCAGTTCATTTAAAAGTGAGGAAACGGTAACTATAGTTACGCCATCTTCCGTATCCAAAGACTTAATACCTGAAACCGATGCCTCAATGGTTTCCATTGATTCTGAAGGAAGATATTATTTCGGAATAGTCGATCCTTCTCAGAGGGATGATTTCGCTAAGATATTAAGCGACAAGTATGACTTGGGATTAACAAATAAAGAGATTGTTGGATTCACTACCCTTGCAGAAGTTGGTGTTCCAATGAAACAGTTAAAAAGTTATATTAACTTAACAGAGAATCAAAGAGCTACATATAATCTAACTGGCATTCCTTTAGATTCTACAGATAATGAGCTTGTGGACTGGGTAAAAACTTTTGGGGAATCTTTCAGTAACTCTAAAATCACTGTTCGTGGAGACGGGAGCACACCTTACCCGGCTCTCAGAAAGTTATTCTCTGAGTTTAGTGACGCTGACTTGAACAAGTTTAAACTGTTAACCAAATCCGAGAAATAAAATGGCAGAAGTACAAGTAAAAGAAAGCGGTGGTGGCGGTAAAGGTAAATCGAAAGTAAAGAAAGGTGCAGGAAAACCAGACATGACACCCATGGTGGATTTAGGTTTTTTGTTAATCACATTCTTTATCTACACGACTACTTTCAGTAAGCCTAACACCATGGTATATAACACCCCCAAGGAGTTGCCCGCAGACGAGGTGGAGGAGAAGGAATTAGATATTAAAGTATCTAACACCATTACCATCATTTTAGGAGAGAATGACAGAGTATTTTATTACCAAGAGCCCCTGCAAGCAGTAGTCGCTGACGATTTAGAGGAAGTAGATTATTCTGCTGGCCCTGACGGAATCAGAACTGCAATACTTAGGTTAAAGGCCAAAGCTTTAGACCAAGATTTTTGGACGGTGATAATAAAACCAACGGATGAATCAACATGGTCTAACTCTGTTGACATCTTAGATGAAATGGCCATTACAGAAAGTAATAAAAAGGCCGTTGTGGAATTGAAACAAGTGGAAAAGATTGCCTACTACACCAAAATAGGTAAACCTGTCCCAGCAGAATAACATTTAAAATTCATTACTATGGATAATAATAATAATCTGCCTCAGAGTTTGGATGACATTATTTTTGAGAATAAGAATAAAGCCTATGGAGCCTATTTCTTAAGAAAAAACTATTCCAAGTTTTTGACCAAAGCAGCTATATATGGCATAAGTAGTGTTGTGCTATTGCTAGGAAGTGCTTGGGGTTATCAAAAATTTGTGGTCCCAAATTTAGAGGAAGAAGTCTTTGACTCTGTAGAGATAGATTTATCTTTATTAGAAGAAGAAGAAGAAGAGATAGAAGAAATAATTTTAGAAGAAGAAGAGCCACCACCTCCTCCGCCCCCTGAATTAAAGCAAGTTCAATTCTTACCCCCAGAGCCTAAAGCTGATGAGGAAGTAATAATTGAAACACCTCCACCAGAGGATAAAGATTTAGAAGATGCCATTGTTTCTACAATAGATGTAGAAGGTGAAGATGTGACAGATGTATTTACCCCTCCTCCTCCTCCTCCTCCTGCGGTAACAAAGCCAGCCGGTCTTGGCAAGCCAAAGGAAGAGCAAATTTTCACCGCCGTAGAGCAAGCTCCCGAATTCCCTGGAGGAACACGAGAGATGTATAACTTTATCAATTCTAAAATCAAGTACCCTCCTGCCGCTCAGAGAGCCAACATCTCAGGAAGAGTATTTGTGAAGTTTGTA
>JBNMFK010000096.1:0-12428 GCA_051269965.1 Algoriphagus sp.
AGGGGAACGAAATTACTGTTGCTGCACTTGAAGTCAGACCTAATGTGCTAAATGGGATTAATTTCTCTAAGAGTTTTAGCCGAAACCCTGTTGCACCAGGAGATGAAACCGTTCTTACCTACTCCATTATAAACCTTGATAGGTCTCAGAGTCTAAGTAATATTAGCTTTACGGATAGTTTAGATGGTGTACTAAGTGGTTTAATCGCTAATGGCTTACCGATTATAACTTGTGGTGGAGGTAATCTAACCACTACTGGTGACGTTTTGACATTTTCAGGAGGTACGCTATCTGCTGGACAGACGTGTACTTTTAGTGCAAATTTAACTGTCCCGCCTAGTGCGGTTGCAGGGAATTATACGCTTACTTCTTCAGCGATTTCTGCTGATTTAGGTGGTAGTGGAATTACAGGTCCTACAACTTCTAGAGATTTATCTGTTCAATATAAGCCTACGCTTACTAAGATTATAGTCCCAAATCCTGTTTCTCCAGGAGGCAGTACAATTCTTAGATACACCCTTACCAATACAGACCCTGTGAATGCCATGACATTGGGTAAATTTGAGGATGATGCACATGGTTTAGCCTCTACGGTAAATTTCACTTTCCCATCATTTGGTTTTTGCGGCAGTGGCACAATGGCCTTTAGGGTGGATAATAGTAACCGTATAACTGGCATTAAACTCTCAGACGCCTCCTTAGGTGCTGGGACGTCATGTACATTTGACGTAGGTGTTGAACTGCTAAATACGGTAAAAGGAGGTGAATATACTTCTCAAATCACTGATTTAAGTGGCCAGCTAAATGGCGTAAATATAAATGGCAAGCTAGTATCTAATGAGGCGCTAAATGTAAGTGGGGTACCTCAATTAACAAAGTCTTTTTCAGGCACTGCCTTACCGGGAGACACTTTGACAGTTGCATATATACTTTCTTTAGACGCTAGTGCCACCCAGTCCTTCTCTGGAATCATGTTCACAGACAAATTTCGCTCCTTATCCTCTGGGTCAGTAACTATTAGCTTGGAGACCACTGAAATTAATAGTACACTGTGTTCTGGGACTGTCATAAAGGGATTAAATACTGATTCGATTTCTTTTAGTAATGGTTCATTATCTCCCGGAGATACCTGTACGTTTTACATTAAAGTTAAAGTTCCAGAGAATGCCGCAATGGGGCAATTCGCCAGTACTACATCGGACCCAACTGATGGATCGTTTACAGGAGTTGCGGCTTCTGCTAATTTAGATGTCATTGGTTTAATCATAAAGAAAGAATATTCTAATCCTGTTTTTCCAGGGGATCAGATGGCAATGACCTATTCATTTATAAATGTTCACCCTTCTTTTGCTCTCTCATTCAATAATAGCTCTTCCATTTATTTTCAAGATAAGTTAGACGTTGAGTTAGCTGGATTGACTTACACTGGCGGAAATGTTTCAAATTTTTGTGGGACAAATTCTGCCTTAACAGGAACTTCTTCCTTGCGTTTCAGTCAAATAGAAATAGCTCCTTCAGATACATGTAAAGTAGTGGTCAATGTAGACATTCCCGTGGGTGCTAGTTATCAAGTTTTAAATACAGAACTTTCAAGACCAACACTTTTGGAGCAAAATAGTGTCGATATAGGGACAAACCAAGGCAATGTTCTTTTGATGAATCAATCTTTTGAAGTTTCACCAGGGCTGGAATTTAGTAAACGTTTCCTTACAAATGCAGAGCCTGGAGATACTGTGTCTTTAGAATTTAAGATTAAGAATCTAAACCCAATTAAACCGCTGAGTAACATTGCTTTTACAGATGATGTAAGTGCCGTGTATTCTGGTATAACCACAGTAGGCCTTCCACAAAGTGACGCGGTAGGCATTGGTTCTTCTTTGTCCACGGCTGCGGGAGGTGATTCCATCATAAATTTTAGTGGAGGCTCTTTAGCTGCTGGAGTAGAAGCAACTTTTGTGGTAAGGGTCAAGATCCCAAATAATATATACTCCGGGACCTTTGTGAATACGACTAGCCCTATTGCCTATGACTTAAATGCGAATACTCTGTCATATAATGCTGCTACGGCAAATTTAATTGTAAATAATAATAGAAGGCCAACATTCAGAAAGGTGTTCGTAAATGACACTATTTTGACTGGTCAAAAAAGCACTTTGACATTCACTATTGACAATTCTTTAAATGGTCTCGCTGTCTCCAATATTAGTTTCAGTGATACTATGCCTCAGGGAATGGTGATTGCGGCTAACCCCAATATCACAAACTCTTGTGCAGTGGGAACAATAACAGGAATTGCTGGTTCAGCCTCTTTTTCCGTAAGTGATGCTTCCATTTTGGCAAATAGCACTTGTACTTACTCGGTGGATGTCAAAATTGATAAATCCAAATTGATTGTAAATCAATCTGAGAATTTAACATCAGCAGTAGGTAATAGTGGCCCAAGTAAAGACAGTATTTATGTCAAAATTCCAGAGCCTATTTCTTTCAGTGCTTCTACATTAAGTCATAATTCTATAGGACTCACGGCAGCACCAAATGCCAATAACATGGATTCTATATTGGTTGCATTTTCTTCAAACGGAGCTTTTGGAGAACCATCGGGGCCTTTGCTTGTCGGAAATACAATAGGCGGAGGTGGAGAAGTTTTATTCAAAGGTCTGGCTTCCAGCTTGCCAAATCAGATGGGCCTTAGCCAATCCACAAAATATTACTACAAGGCATGGTCTTTTGGTTATGACCTATATTCAAAGAAAGGTTTATTGGCCTCGGATACAACTTTGGTAGATCCGGCTCAGACTTTCGGCTTAGAACCTTCCCAATTGGTGAATTGCGAAACGAGTACATTGAAGCTTACGGTAGATACCGTTTTAAATATTGGAGATTACCAATGGCAAGTGAAGTTGGGAGGCGTAGGGTCTTTTAACAACTTATCTGTGACCTCAAAATATCCCAAGGTTGACTCTTCTACTTTAACGATAGGAGCATTGGCATTGCTAGATAGTAATAATGAATATAGATGTCTTATAGCTACAAAAGGAGATATGGATACTACTTCATCCTATGTGCTTCATGTTTTTGGTAATCCAATTGTTACCGTAAATCCTAAAGATTCAAGCAATTGTGCAGGGAACGATTTTCAATTTCATGTACTGGCAATTGGCCCAGGATTGGCTTATCAATGGCAGAAAAGAATTAGCTCCAATTCGTTTATAAACATTGGAGGAGCCACAAATGATACTTTAACATTGAGTTCTGTTTCTGTTTCAGACGACAGTACATTCTACAGATGTGTTATCACTGGAACTTGTGGCGTTTCAATTTCAGACTCTGCAATTTTAAGGGCTCCTTTACAACCAACACTAGTTGCAGGAACGGAAGTACATCCCACTACTTGTTTAGGTACAGATGGAAGCATTTTATTTGCGAGTACTAATTTACCAGCCGGAATATACTCTTTAAGTTATACGGGAGCAGGAAGTCCTAAGAATGTATCCTTGGCCAATGACACTTTCTCTCTTAGCGGATTGCCATCAGGAGTTTACAGTGACTTCGCTGTTACATATTTGGCCTGCACCGGAAATGATGCTAGCTCAAAAACATTAACAAGTCCACCAATTCCAACAATTACTTCTGGAATTGTAGTGAACCCTACGACCTGTTTGGGTACAGATGGAAACATTCCATTTGCGACTGTTAATTTACCAGACGGCACATATTCCTTGAGTTTTACGAGTACAGGAACAGCGAGCCCACAGAATGTGACGGTGAATCTTGACTCCTTTATGCTATCGAATCTATCCTCCGGTAGTTATGGTAATTTTTCTGTGACATACCTAGGCTGTACAGGAACAGATACGAGCTTTAAAACAGTTTCTGATCCTTTACTTTCTGCCTCGGCCTCTAATTCTGGTCCATATGAAGAAGGAAGCTTAATTCAATTGGCCGTTTCTAACGGAACAACTTTCGATTGGACAGGACCTAACGGTTTTGTAAGTACCCTTCAAAATCCTTCAATCCCAAATGCCAAAATAGCAAATGCTGGGGTATATACCGCTACAGTGGCAGATAACAAGAATTGTTCGGTAACACTTACTACAAATGTTATTGTGGGTTGCTCTTCTCCTGCTATGAGTTATTATTTAGTATATGGAGGAAGTTCACCAGAGATCATAGCCCCGCTTCAACAGAATTTAGAAGTTCAAATATCTAATAGGCCTTTAACTGTAGTGGCTGTAACAACTTGTACGACACCCGTGGTAGAAAGTGTAGAACTTCAGTTATCTGGAACAGGCACTTCACATTATGAAGTAGATAATGATATGCCTTTTAACCTTCACGAAGTGGATAATACACCAAATGGGGCTATACTTGATGATAACCTCTACTCGTTTCAGGGACGGGGCTACGACCAAAACGGGGCTACTGGTAATGTTGTAATCGGGCCAGATGTCATTCAATTTTGGGTGGTCTTGGGATTAGATAATATCACAAGTCCAACCTTGTCTGTTGCTGAGGTATGTGTAGGAAGTAGCGTTATTGTATCGTCTTCTACATATACAAATGGAGAAGTGAGCGTGTTCAAGGTTGGAAATCTTTTTAATGCCTACTTGTCAGATGAGAATGGAAGCTTCGCCAATTCTGTTTTAATTGGGACTTCTAACGATGTAAGCTCAATTAATTGTACTATTCCAAACTATGCCAAGGGTGGATTGAATTATAAAGTGATGGTGATTTCAACGGCTCCAGTGGTATCATCACCGGCATCTGTTATCTCTCTTCATGTTATTCCTTCGGACTTAAATTTAGTTTCTCCCTTGAATGATATTGACAACGTGGCCCAAACCAATAAGGCAATAAATGTTATAAAAGCCAGTAATAAAATTGAGAATACCTCAAGAGTTGATTTCGAAGCGGGAAGAAAGATTAACTTGGACCCCGGGTTTGAGTCAAAAGAAGGCACAGTGTTCAAGGCGGCAATAAAGCCGATTTGTCCTATCTCACAAGATTAGATTTATTTTACAAGCAGTTCAATGTTTCCTTTAAGTTCCTTTTTACCCTTTTTGTCCCAGAGTCTAAATAGAAACCTGTAGGTGCTATCTTTGGTCATTGGCTTTCCTACTCTGAGATTAAATTTGAGACTCTTGGCGTCTTTAGTACTCACACCGGTCAATTCATATTTTTTGAAATAATCTTCGACATAGTAAATGACATTATCATCAGAATCTACCAAAGTGTTTTCTCCTCCGGGGAAGACACGTCCATTCTCATCTGTTCGGAAGTCATCTATACCCAAGATTTCAATGGTCAATTCTTCTCCAAACCCAATGCCTTTATCTGCTTTTAAAGCTTGGTTGGCATAGGCATTTACTTGTTCAGGATTAAGCCCCTTAGTTTTCACAAATAGTCCTATTCGTTCATTGATGACATCTGCATTACATCCAATCAGGAATAAGGAGAGAAATAAGATCTTTAGGGAACGATTCATATTAGACATTTAGAAATATTTAATTATCTTTATTATTGATTTAAAATTAAACATTATACCACATGATAACTAGAATCAGGTTTATTCTCATTCTATTTTTTGGGAGTTTCTTTATGCAAGCTCAGATAAGTTTGAAAAAGAATGATTCTGAAATAAAGCAGATAAATAGTGCTGTCACAGAACAAAAGGCGGTGTCGGATCAGTCAATCTTTGACGATTTAATTGTAACCGGAAGTGCCTGTATTGGCTTAGACTGTGTTAATAACGAAAGCTTTGGTTTTGATACCATACGATTAAAGGAAAATAACTTAAGAATAAAGGCTTTAGATACTAGCTCTTCAGCCAGTTTTCCAACGAATGATTGGGAGATAACTTTTAATGATAGTGCTAATGGAGGACAGAATAAGTTCTCTATTGATGACGTGGATGGCGGAAGAACACCTTTTACTATTGAAGCTAGTGCACCTTCACATTCACTCTATGTGGATGATGGCGGGAGAATTGGTTTAGGAACAAGTACTCCTGTTGTTGAGATTCATAGCAAGGATGGAAATACTCCTACCTTGAGATTAGAACAAGATGGTTCTTCAGGATTTGGAGCACAAACCTGGGATGTTGGAGGAAACGAGTCTAACTTCTTCATTCGCGATGCCACTAATGGAAGTTCCTTACCTTTTAGAATTATGGCTTCTGCACCTAATAGTAGCTTGTATATAGCAGCTGATGGAGATATTGGCTTTGAAACAACTACTCCAGATGGTCAGCTGGATATTGCACATTCTGCTAATGGTAATGATCATGCATTATTAGTTAGTCCTACGTCTGCTGTTGGAATTAATATTGATAATGGATTTTTGCCAAAGGGCTTGTTTGACGTTCAGACTACTGGGGGGATTTCTAATTTTACAGTGTCTACAACGGGAGTTTATGTGAAAAATGCTATCTTACCTGGAGCCTCTGCTCCTTCTGATGAAAGGCTGAAACAGAACATTGTTGCTCTTACAGATGCTACTAATGTATTAATGAAGGTTTATCCTAAGTCTTATTTTTACAGAGAAGATATTATTAAGAAATATGGTTTCTCTGAAAAGAAACAATTTGGCATAGTGGCTCAAGACTTAGAAAAAGTATTACCGGAACTAGTGACTTCTAAAAACCTTGGTCAAGGTGATTTCTATAAAACAGTGAATTATAATTCTCTTATTCCTATTCTAATTCAAGCCCTAAAAGAGCAAAAGCTAAGAATTGATGAGTTAGAATCTGAGGTAGCTGACTACGCTTCTTTAGAAAGTAGATTAAATTCAATTGAAGCAAAGTTAAGTTCAAATTCAAAAAACGCAAAACGTTAATATCATGAAAACAGTCTTATCTATATTATTTTGTTTAGTAGGTCTTGCGTCATTTGGTCAGGCGGAGTCTGATGAAAACGGTCGTCCTATTGGAAGTAAACCAGCCAATGTAGTTTCTTCGGTAGATGTGGATATATATCTCAGAAAGAGTAAAGCGAACAGTTTTGCTTCAAGTGTCGTAGTAGAATACTCACTTCCATTTGGAGAGAATTCTGGTAAACTAGTTCTATTTCATCCAGCAAAAGATGAAGAATTAAAGACGATAATTCTTAATTCAAATAATGGCTCTGTCACAGTTTTGACAAAGGAGGTTGGATTCGAATTTTTTAATGCGGGCTTGTATTTGAGTGATGATACTTTTGTTAAAAGTCAATCTATCTATTAGATCTGTAAATAGAATTTAAAAAAAGGCCTTCAAGCTTTCTTGAAGGCCTTTTTTTGTCCGCATGTTGCTAATTAATCTGACACCACTTTGTGCAGGCAATTTTTATCTAAAATTTACGATCGTATTGATAGAGGGAAGCTTTGTCTTGTGATTGTGTGGCCATTAGTAGAGGGGTAATTGATTTGTTATTGAGAAACAAAAGTTCTGTGGTACTTCCAGATAGCCAAAGTCCAGATTCGGAGTTTGGCTTATATTTAAATGATTCCTTTCCAACATTTAAAAGCATAGTACTTTTAGAGCCCTCTATGTAGCCACTGTTTATAGGTTCAGAAGTGTAATCGTTACCCGCTAAAAGAATGTCTTTTTGGCCATCTCCGTTTAAATCTTCTAGAAGAATAGCGTTTGTTTTTGATTTTTGAGCTTCCAGATCTAGCACGTCTATGTCAAATCCATTTCCACCACGATTCCATAAGATAATACTCTCCATGTATGAAGCACTCATGGTAGCGGGTTTGTGGATGTAGTTATCTGCTTTGGTTTCAGCGTAGGAAGCATAATCTGGGAAGATTGATCTTAGATAGGGGTATTGTCTGATTAACTCATCTCTAGCAGGAATAAAGCATCTTGAATTTCCTTCAAAATAGGTATGGATAAATTCTGTATTATCTTTTTGAACTAAGTTGAATTGGTGATATTCTATAGGTTTTTCAGTGTTAAAGGGGTATCTGTAGTTACGACCTATATTCCCAATAACAAGATCTTCAAATCCATCATTGTTTAAGTCGGCAGATTCAATAGACTGCCAGAGACCTGGCATATCAATAAAGGAATTTGATTCCTTTAGGCTACCATTTTTATTAAGAAAGAGGGTAGGAGACATGAATGCTCCAACAATGACTAAATCTTGCCAAGCATCTTGATTGTAATCCAAAACAGTGGCGTCAGTCACTAGGCCTAGATGCCCTAAATCAACTTTTTGGAACCCGCCCTCTTTTACTAGTATCAAGTAGCTTAGTCCTACTTGAGGGAATTGACCGGGAAGTACGGCTGCGGCTCTAAAGAGGTCTTTATGGCCGTCCTTGTCTATGTCTATAGCACATATTGCCGCTCCAGGAATATCGTTCTTTGGCAGCAAGTCTTCAACTTCGGTCAAATTCCCTTTGCCGTCATTTAGGTAGAGATGGTCTTGATACAAGCCTGAGGCTAAGTCAAATTCATTACTACCACTCATGGTATACAAGTCAAGGTAACCGTCTTGATTAAAATCAATAAATTCAGCTCCTGTATCTTCATGTTTTTGAGATATTCTTAGTTTCTTTTCTTGAAACTGGCCCTGTGTTGTTTGATAAAACAAAGAGCCGGAGATTTCGCTATTGCCTCCAAAGAAAATATCATCAAGTCCATCATTATTTATATCTCCGACTGCTGAAATGGGGCCATTTTGGGAGTATTTATGAAGCAATAGATTTTCTCTATAATAGTCTATAAATCGAGCTTCTCTATGAGTGTAATTAAAAGGGGTTTCTGTAAATAGAGGAGGCTTAATAATCGGTTCTGATTGAAATAAATCCGCATTTATTTCTTCAAGAATAATACGCTGATTGGCTTTAATGTTTTCTAATTTTTGGCTTTTGCCGCTTGGCCAAACAACGGTAAGGGAATCAATGGTTTCTGCCTTTCCTAGGCCAATTATGACAGGAGTAACCATGGCGGAAAGATAGCCTCTAGTGACAGAATAGGTATAGGTTTGGCAATTTGTTTTTATACAGGAGACTATCTTAGTTCCTTGAATGATATCAGATTTGAGTTTAATGGTCAATGCATTTTCAGAGGACTCGTTTCTGTAAACACTAGCTTTTTGATTGATATTATTAACGACATAATCCAAATCCCCATCATTATCTAAATCTGCGAAAACAGCACCATTTGAGAAGGTCTTTTCTTGATTTAACCAAGTTCCAGAATTATTCTCGAATCTAAAACTTCCTTTGTTTTCAAAGAATTGGTTCTTTCTACTAAGCTGAGGTGAGGCCAAAACATTGTCATTCATGAAGGCTTTTAACTCTTCCGGAGATTCTGTTTTTTTTGCAAAATTCATGTTGTAGGAAATAATATCCGAGTCTGTCACATCTCTTCTATAACCATTGGAAACATAGAGATCTTTCTTACCATCATTGTTGAAATCCATGATAAGTGGGCCCCAAGACCAGTCGGTGGCGTGAATACCGCTATACTGACCAATTTCCGAAAAATAGCTCCTCTGGTTCTGGTCTTTCCCTAGGTTTTGGAAAAGCATATTACGTGTGAATTCATGCTGATATCCCATCATGGCCTCTCTTTCAAAAATATGATAAGAAGTCATCAACATCTTTTTTTGCTGCTCATTGTCGGGAGGAAGCATGTCTACCGTCACCATTTCTGGTAGTCCGTCATTATTCATATCTGCTATGTCATTTCCCATAGAAAAGCGACTCTGGTACGGCATTATCTTGGCGGCCTTGTTAGTAAAAGTACCATCTTGATTATTGATATAGAGGGCATCATTTGGAAGAAAATCGCTGGAAGCTAAAATGTCTTCCCACCCATCGTTATTTATATCTGCTACAGCAAGGCCTAATCCATGAGTATTTTCATTAATACCCACTGAAAGGCCAACATCTGAGAAATTGCCAAGTCCGTCATTTTGAAAAAGCTTATCTACTGCGTACGTACCATATTTACCCTTTTCTCTAAGCTGATTTGGGCTTCTAAAAAGATTGGAGGTAGTAAGTAAATAGCAGTCTAAATCACCGTCTTTATCATAATCAAAAAAGGAGGCTTGCGTGGACAAAGAAGTATCTGCTAAACCCCATTGTTCCGCAGCCTCTTTAAACGTGAGGTTTCCTTGATTCAGATATAATTTATTTTTAAGATTCTCGGTGCTTTCATTCCCGGCCTTGCAGACGTAGATATCTTGCAATCCGTCTCTGTTTACATCGGCAATGGTTACTCCAGTGGACCAACCACGTTGAATAATGCCCGCAGACTTGGTGATATCTTCAAAAACAAAGTTTCCTTTATTCAAGTAGAGTTTATCGGCAACTTGATTGCCTGTAAAATATAAGTCTACAAGACCGTCATTATTCACATCAAAGGCGGCAATACCCCCTCCATTATAAAGATTATGATAATCATGAACATTATACTTTTCATTCTCCAAGACATTATTAGAAAAATAAATTCGGCTGTGTTCCGCAGTTATTTCAGTAAATAGTCTTGGCTCTTTTTGCGAGCAAGAAATTAGGACGAAAAGAAAAATAAAATTTTTTACTTTCAATGGAATGACTCCTTTTTTCAAAACTATGAAATACGTCTGTAAATCTCCATACATGCTCTGAGGTTATGATATGGAGCTTTCCATGGACTGGATTTTGTTTGATTTGTCACTTCATGATGAGCGTCTACGCCACCAAACCACTCGCCGTTTGCATGGTCAATAAGATATTTTTTAATAAAAGCCCAGCTACGCTCAGATTTATCTAAATAGTGGGCTTTCCCACTTAGCTGATACGCATTATAGAAACCTACCATAGCTTCAGCCATTACCCACCAGTCTCTGCTACTATTGGTATGTTTGGTTTCGGGGTCGTATTCGTAAATCATGCCATCATCATCTTGCAAGCCGTCGGCAGCATCTTTGGCCATGGCCAAACAGATATTTTTGCATTTATGAACAAGTTCTTCATTGGCTAAAATTTCTGCTGCCTCCAAAACAAGCCAACTAGCCTCGATATCATGCCCATAAGAAATAGTTTTTGTCAAGGCTTGCCAATCCTCTGTAAAGAATAAAGTCATGTGAGTATTTCCATTCCCAATTATTTTATCCAAGACTATCTCTAAGCAGTGTTGTAAATGGAATGCTACTTTTTTAGATTTATCTACGCGATACAAATTAGCAAAACACTCTAAAAGGTGAAGGTGCGTATTCATAGACTTCCTAGAAGTACCTTTGGCTAAAATATAATCATTGGTTTCTTCCCAGTTTTCGGCAAAGCCTTCTATATAGCCTCCATTGACTTGGTCGTATGCTTTTTCTATTATTATAGCGAAGCACTTTTGAGCCATGTCTAGGGCCTCCTTATTTTGGGTAGCTCTATAGTATTCGCTCATACCGTAGACATAGAAACTATGTCCGTAAAGTGATTTTGTCCCGGTGCCTTTAGTACCGTCTGGATTAACATCCCAATAAACTCCGCCATACGTTTTATCCCAGAAACGAGTTTTTAGATATTGAAAAGCTCTTTTGGAGAGTTTTTCAAGCTCGGGTTTGATACCGTCATAAGGGCCTAATTCAGGGGAGTTTTTCAAGAAAATCAAAGAGGTGCTGAAACCCCATAAGATCCTGCTTGTGGCCACCACCGATTTCTGACTTTTTTTTGGTGTGTTATCGACCAGTACAGTACCATAAAAGCCACTATTTTCTTTATCTATAGCATGATTAAGCCAAAAGTCGAGAATGGCAAAAGTTTCTTCCTTTACCTCTGTCTTGAATGCGTTTTTTGAGAATGCCATTTTTTTAAAGGTTGAACTTCCAGCAATTTACTTCTTTAAGGTTTAAAAATCGACTTGCCTATCATGACTTTTTCTATCATTTCCCGATCCATAAGTTCATGCCTCTTGCCTCCTTGGGCAAAAATCTGAGCTTGATCGTTATAATGCTTGCTCATGAAATAACCCGACTGTCCCGTTGGAATGACTCCAAAACCGAGGGAGGGCCTAGCAAAGTCTATGACTCTTCTTAAGGCAGGACCAGCATTGACTTTATAGAGACCGGTAGAGTCCAGTTTGAATGCCATATTATTTATAGTTTCTCTACCACCAGGCACTCCACCGACACTCACATTAAAGTACTTCGCCAAAGCAGGTATTTTTCCCATTGGATGCTCATGACTTAGGGTATGCACGGTGTGCCATTGCCATTGATTCATATCTGACCCTAATTGTGCACTTAGATCCCTTGCCGTTTCATTTAAGGCTTTAGTGAAAATGTCAGCTCTGTTTTCTTTTTTATCTGTAGATATATCATCCCACCAGGGCGAATCTGGATTTTCAAAAAAGACTTTTGTATTTCTTTTCAGGGCATGGCTATTCTCAAACTTGTTAAAGAAGGATTCCCCTAATTCATCATAGAGCGTATTTTGATAAATGTTAAAAAGGAGCTTATTAAACA
>JBNMFK010000097.1:0-12246 GCA_051269965.1 Algoriphagus sp.
ACTATAGAGTATTGACTAGAAACGAAATAAACAAGAATAATTTACTGGTTCAGAATCCAGGATATTAAGCTGTATTTATTTGCGATTTACGAAAAATCTATCCCTGAAAATGGGATAGATTTTTTACTTTTATAGCAATATGAACATGCCTCAAAAGCCCATTTTATTTTCACTCCTATCTTTACTTTTTCTATGGAGTACTTCCTGCGAAAATAATTCTGAAGAAGTGCTTGATGATGCGGAAGGCCCGCTGTTTACGCTGCTTTATCCTAGCAAGACTAACATTACTTTTCAGAATGAACTTGTAGAAGGGTTGAATACTAACATATTGATGTATGAGTATTTCTATAATGGAGGAGGGGTAGCTACCGCTGACTTTAATGGAGACGGTAGAGAGGATATTTACTTTACGGCTAACCTCTCAGAGAATAAACTTTACCTCAATAACGGCGACTTTAATTTTCAAGACATTACAAATAGTTCAAAAGCTGGAGGTAGAATAGGTCCTTGGAAAACAGGTGTAAGTGTTGTAGATATAAACTCAGATGGCAAACTAGATATTTACTTATGCTATTCTGGTTCATTACCACCTCATAAAAGAGTTAATCAACTCTTTGTGAATCAAGGGAATAATGATAACGGTATCCCTTCATTCAAGGACGAAGCGGCCAAATATGGTATTGATAGTCCGGGTTTCAGTAACCAATCTTACTTCTTTGATGCAGACTTAGACGGTGATTTAGATATGCTACTGCTAAATCATAACCCTAAAAATCTACCCATTCTTAATGAGGCCAGTACGGCTGAATTTCTAAAGAAAGATGACGTGGAAAAAGGTTTAAGGTTTTACAGACAAAATGATGGATTCTTTACAGATGAAACCACAACAGCAGGTATTAATGGCTCTGCTTTAAGTTATGGATTAGGTCTGGGTATTTCTGATTTTAATCAAGATGGTCTTCCAGATTTTTATGTATCAAACGATTATGCAGTACCAGATTGTTTCTACGTGAATCAAGGTGGCGGGATATTTAAAAATGAGTTGGCCAATAGTATTAGGCATACAAGTCAGTCTTCCATGGGAAATGATGTGGCAGATATTAACAATGATTCCTATCCTGATATCATTACACTAGACATGCTGCCAGAAGACAATAGGCGACAGAAGCTTCTTTTATCTCCTGATAATTATAATAAATTTGATCTTCATGTAAGAAGTGGATTTTACTACCAGTATATGCGTAATATGCTCCAAGTAAATAATGGAAACGGTACTTTTTCAGAAGTGGGTCAACTGAAAGGTGTTTCGAATACCGATTGGAGTTGGTCTGCTCTCTTAGCAGATTATGATAACGATGGCTGGAAAGACCTCTTTGTGAGTAATGGCTATCTCAGAGACTATACGAATCAAGATTTTATAAAATTTCAAGAAGACTATGTTAAACAAAAGGGGAGACTAAGACGCGAAGATGTTTTAGAAATTATCTCACATATACCTTCTTCCAATGTTGGAAATTATGTTTTTAAAAATCAAAATGGAGAATCTTTTGAGGATAAGACATTGGACTGGGGTCTATCTGAAAGCTCTAATAGTAATGGTGCCGCTTATGCAGACTTGGACAATGATGGTGACTTAGACCTAATTGTCAACAACATAAATAGAACGGCTTTTGTCTTCAGGAATGATGCTAAAAACAACTTTCTAAAGATTAAATTAATTGGTCGAAAAGGTAATACGTTAGGGATAGGAACAAAGGTAAAGGCAAAAGTAGGGTCTCATGATTATCTAGTCGAGCAGCATCTTGGAAGGGGATATTTATCTTCAATTTCTCCCGTAATTAATTTGGGTTTAGGGAAAGCCAACAAAATAGATGAATTAAGGATAGAATGGCCTACAGGGGAAATCCAGTTGCTAAAAGATGTGGCCAGTAACCAAACATTACTGGTTGATTTTACAGACGCAAAAAAAATCAATTTACAAGAAACAAAGATTAAAGCCATTTTTCAGGAGGTGCCGCCACTTATGAACTTTAAGCATGTTAAGATGGCCTATAGAGATTTTGACAGGCAAAGTCTTCTGATAAATGAGCAATCATTTCAAGGCCCTTGTATGATAAAGGGAGATCTTAATAATGATGGCCTTCAAGATGTCTTTATAGGTGGAGGATCAGGTCAAGGGGCTTCTATGTTTATGCAAGAGGGTTCAGGAAACTTTGTTCTCAAAAACGATGCAGAATTTTTATTAGATAAGGAGTCAGAAGATACAGATGCCATTTTTGTGGATGTTAATAGCGATGGCTTCCTAGACCTTTTAGTAGCAAGTGGGGGTTATCACCAGTTTAAGCCTAATGACGTCGCATTGACAGACAGACTGTATATTAACCAAGGAGGAGGGTCATTTAAAAAGGTAACAGGTAGTTTTGAAGCTTCGAGTACGAGCTGCCTCAGCTTATTTGATTTAAATAATGATGGAAAATTAGATATTTTCGTAGGAGGAGGAGTAGTTCCAGGTAATTATCCAAAGACGTATGAAAGTTACTTTCTGATGAACGACGGTAAAGGAGTTCTTAAAAAAGTGGAAGTTTCTGGTTTAAAAGATTTGAAACTTGTGAAAGATGCTCAAAGTGCAGATTTAAACGGTGATGGAAAAGAAGAATTAATCTTAGTAGGAGAATGGATGGGCCTTAAAGTTTTTAATAATGTTGAAGGTCGGCTAAAAGATATCAGTAGTACGTATATAGCATATGAGTATTTGGGATGGTGGAACACCTTAGAAATAGCAGACTTAAACTCAGATGGAAAGCCAGATTTCCTATTGGGAAATCAAGGACTAAATAATCAGTTTTCTGCTTCAATAAAAGAACCATTGGAGTTGTATGCTAAGGATTTTGACGGCAATGGTACCATTGACCCTATCTTCTGCTACTTTATTCAAGGTAAGAGTTATCCCTACATTACGAGGGATGAACTGCTTTCACAGTTGCCGCAGTTTCGTTCAATTTTTACTTCGTTTGCGAGTTATGCAGAAGTGGGTCTAGAGAAACTGTTTCCCGAATCCGTATTAAAAACGAGCTCTTACTATAAAGCGGAGCATTTGAAAACTACTATTTTATTGAGCCAAAAGGATAATTCATATTCCGAAGCAAAACTCCCCCAAGAAGTTCAGTACGCTCCTGTTTACTCTTTTCAGGTTTTAGATGCAGATAAAGACGGCCAGCAAGATGTCATGTTATTTGGTAATAATAGCCATTCAAAACTTAGACTAGGTAAAGCGGATGCTAATTACGGTATTATGCTAAAAGGTGACGGACAAGGTGGGTTTGAATATCGAAAGCAGGCTGTTTCAGGATTAAGTGTTACAGGAGATGTAAGAAGTTCTTTATGGATAAACCAACATCTCTTATTGGGTATTAATGGTGAAAAAATATGCACTTATAAATTAAATCGTTGAGAGTCTAAATGAATTCTAAAAAACTTATTATCCTTACTTTATTGATTTCTTTTTTTTACGGCTGTAAGCAAGAAAAGAGGATGATAGAAGATTGGACTTTAGTGAATGAATGGGCAGATATGACGCTATATCTGTCAAAGAATACACCTGCAAATTCGCCTACTTATGCTTCTAGAGCTGTAGGATATATTGGACTAACTATGTACGAGTCTGTAGTGCATGGGTCTCCTGATTACCAAAGTTTAGCAGGTCAATTGAATGGCTTAGAATCCTTACCTCTTCCAGAACTAAATAAGGGATATGATTGGCAAATTGTATTCAGTGCTGCTCAAGCGGAGATTCTTAAAGGAATTTACAGGCAAACCTCAGATGAGAATAAGTTAAAAATTGATTCTCTAGAAAGAAGCATTGAGAGCGAATTAAACTTATTGGCAGTCTTGAATGAACGCTCAAAAACATATGGAAAATCTGTAGCTAAGGCTATTTATGACTGGTCTACCAAGGATGGCGGGCATAGAGGTTATCTTCATAATTTTGATAAGGAAATAAAACATGAGGAGTTTCCAGGCTCTTGGAAACCACCTCTTTTTGCTCAGTCATTTAGCCATCATCCTCTACATCCTCATTGGGGAGAAAACAGAACTTTTTTAGTTCAAAATACTGACTTAGAGCCACCAGAAATTATAGCATTTAACTCTCGGAAGGGCTCAGATTATTATAATGAATTCTTAGCGGTTTTCGAGAAGGAGCAGAGTCTTACACAGGAAGAAAAGGAAGCGGCTCTTTGGTGGGGAGATGACCCAGACGATACATTCACACCACCAGGGCATTCTTTTTATTTAACCACTTTGGCCGTAGAAGAAAGAAGACCAAATCTCATAGAAGCGTCTGCCTCCTATGCAAAAGTAGGTATCTCTGTAGCAGATGCCTTCATAAACTGCTGGAAATGGAAATACTATTTCTTTTCTGAAAGACCTAATACCTTTATTCCAAAATATATAGATCCAGAGTGGGAATCCTTTTGGCCTGATCCTCCTTTTCCTTCCTTCCCTTCAGGACATGCGATCCAGGCTGCTGCAGCTGCCACGTCACTAGAACATTCTTTTACGGGTGTTATCAGTTTTATAGATAGCTCACATGTGGGCAGAAAAAGGGATGAATTAAGAGATGTTGATTTTAAACCGAGGCTATTTAACTCTTTTTGGGATGTAGCCCTAGAAACCGCAGACTCTAGGTTTTACGGGGGTATTCACACCCCTCAGGATAATAGGGTAGGCTTAATCGAGGGTAAAAGAATCGCAAATAATGTGAACAATTTAAACTGGAAAAGGAGTGAATAGGTTTTTCTTTAAGTTTTTGGTCATGATTTTTATACTGCCTGTTCCCTTACTTGGCTTAGCACAGAAGGCTTTTGTAGACATAAGTACTGAGGCTGGTATTGATCATGAGTTTCAAGTTTTTGAAGGTATGTTTGGTGGTGGGGCCTGTGTTTTTGACTTTAATAATGATGGTTTTGAAGATGTTTTTATTACTTCAGGAATGAAGGATGATGTCCTTTATAAAAATAATGGAGATGGTACGTTTACAAATGTCTATGAAGGTTCAGGATTAGAAGCGACGCGTGAATTTGTTACTCAGGGAGCGGCCTCGGCAGATGTTAACAGAGATGGATTTAGAGACTTACTCATAACCACAATCACCACCAAGGCAGAAAGGAAAATTATTCCAAGAGCCAGCAATATGCTGTTTTTAAACAATGGAGATGGTACTTTTAAAGATGTAAGTGAAGCATACGGTTTTAAAGAGAGAAGTACTTTTAGTACTGCAGCTAGTTTTGGAGATTTCAATGCTGATGGTTATCCTGATATATACATTGGTAATTATTTTAATCAATTTGAAGGGGAACTTAGTACTATTTCCGATGCTACGATTGTTGGGGCAAATCAAATTGCCGAAGGTAATTTACTGCTGAACGATGAGGGTAAATATTTTAAAGACGTCTATCATGATTATGACTTAGACCACAGAGGCTTCGGCTTTGGGGGTATTTTTACTGATTTTGACAATGACGGCGATCAAGATCTTTTTGTGAATCATGACTTTGGTTATAAACGTACCCCAGATCTGTTGCTAAAAAATGAGTATCCGAAAAAGCGGTTTGTAAATGTGGCTGAAGAATTAAACATGGATCTGAAAATAAACTCCATGGGAACTGCCGTAGGAGACTATAATAATGATGGTTTTATGGATTATTACATAACCAATATACGGTTTAATCATTTTATGGCTAATAGGGGAGGAAACAAGAGTTTTGAAGATTTAACTAAGCCACTAGGTCTGCATTTATTTGCAATTTCGTGGGGAGCTAATTTTGCTGATTTTGATCATGATGGAGATGTAGATTTGTTTGTAGCCAATGGAGATTTGAATCCTAATTGTCAGCCTATGGTAGATTTTTACTTCGAGAATAAGAATGGAAAATTCGAGAATAATGCCGCTAAGTATGGTCTAAATGGTTATGAATTGGCCCGTGGCTCGGTGGTTTTTGATATTGAGAATGATGGAGATTTAGACTTACTGGTTGTAGCTCAGGTGCCCGTCTTAGATTATCCAGTACCATCCAAAACACGGCTTTACAGAAATGATTCTACGAAAGGTAATTGGTCTAAAGTTAAACTCGAAGGAACGCAAGCCGAGTCTTCAGGAATTGGGTCCAGAATTGAGCTTATCGCTGGAAATCTGAAAATGATTCGTGAAGTAGATGGAGGGGCGTCTAGCCATTTGTCACAAAACTCGGTCATTTCACATTTTGGTTTGGGTGATAATCTATTGATTGATACCATAAGAATTTACTGGACAGGAGGAGTGGTACAGGAGTTATTGGCTCGGGAAATCAATAAAACATTGACTATCAAAGAACCTGTCATGGGAAAAGATAACGTACCCATGTCTTTTTATCTAGTAAGTCTAATTGTCTTGATTTTTGGAGCGTATTTTCTTAATAAACGGAAACCACTTTTGAGTTAGTGGATTCTTAACTCCGTGTTCAGTACTATTTCTTCGTAAGGCAAGTCGGCATCACTATCTATACATTTGAGAAGTAATTCTGCAGATTTTTCACCCATTTCATAAGCAAATTGTTCGACGGAGGCTATTGGGGGATTTTCCAAAAGACTCGTAATAGGAAGGTTGGCAAAGCTAACAAACATGATGTCTTTATTTGGTGTAATTCCTTCTCTCCTACATGCAGACATAGCATGAAGAGCCACATAATCGTTGAACGTTAATACAGCCTCTGGCGGAACTTCCAGACAGAGCAGCTCTTTCATTTCTTTTTCGGTTTCTTCACGTGTAAAGTCAGTAGACTTTATATACTTAGGACTGGTTTCTAGTCCAAACCTCGAAATACTTTCTAAATAACCATTAAGGCGTTCATCAGAAACTTCCAGATTTCCTGGACCATTGATAAGAGCAATTCTTTTAACGCCTTTGTTTACTAAGAATTGGATAGCCTCTACAGCCCCAGACATCACGCTACTTCTTACTTTATGAGCTTCAAAATTTCTAGGAACTCTATCAAAAAAAACAACTGGAATCCCATATGCTTCTAACAATTTGAAGTGACCATAATGATTAGTTTCAGCAGAAACAGAGGCAATAAGCCCGTCCACTCGCGTAGAAATAAAAGCGTCTAACATTTTCTTTTCTCGTTCAAAGCTATCTCTTGATTGACTTATCATAACATGATAATCCTTAGGGATTACCACGTCTTCAATAGCAGAAATAATGATAGAAAAAAATTCTTCTTTAAGAAAAGGTAACAAGACACCAATATTCATGGTCTTATTCTTTTTAAGAAGCATAGCTGCCGGATTTCGTACATAATTTAGCGTTTTAGCTAACCCTTTAACTCTATCTTTAGTTTTTTGACCAATTTTAGGGTGGTCGTGAAGGGCTCGAGACACCGTACTAGCCGAGATCCCAAGTTCTTTGGCAATTGTCTTAATCGTGACATTGGTCCGCTGCATTTATAAAAAAGATGATCTGTGTAATTATCAGCAAAGTAATAATAATTCTCTTAGTAGTGCAACTGTTTGCAGGGCTATTAATAGGGTATAATTTAGCTTGTAAGAGTCACTTTTGTCATATGTTATCCTTTCCTGATTAAATATTGACAAATAAAGGTAGCAGAGCTTCTTAGATTTGTGTTAGGCCAACTTTATGACTGTAGTGAAATATATAAGTTCCTTTCTTTAAAGGTTTAGAATTTGTAGCTTTTTCATGTAAGGAATAAGGTTAAAATTTAGGTAGATAAAATTAAACTATGCCGACCATGTTGGCATAGTTTTTTACTTTTGAATTGACTAGAGCTTTGGTATCTAGTTTTAAAAAATAATCGAATATACAGCAAGACTTTAAATGACTATATGAGTTTGGGAAGGGTCTCAGAAGATTTTAAAAAGACATTTGGTGTCAGTCCAAATCTAGAGGTCAGAGCACCGGGTAGGATAAATTTAATTGGTGAGCATACAGATTATAATGATGGTTTTGTTTTGCCGGCCGCGATAGATAAAGTTATATTTTTTTGCCTTTCTCCTAGAAAGGATAAAGAGATTCATCTCAAATCAGTGGATTTGGATGAATTGTTAACAATAAACCTTGATTCATTACAAAAGACAGAGAAAGGTTGGGCGAATTTCCTGATTGGCGTAGTTAAAGAAATTCAGAATTCAGGAAAAGATATACAGTTTGGCTTTAATTTGGCATTTGGAGGTGATGTTCCTTTGGGTGCTGGCTTATCTTCTTCTGCAGCTATTGAGAGTGGAATTGGTTTCGCTCTAAATAAAATGTACGGTTTGGGGTTTTCTAAGCTAGACCTGGCTTTAATTGCTCAAAAGGCAGAGCATAACTTTGCCGGAGTGAGGTGCGGTATTATGGATATGTATGCCTCTATTATGGGCAAGGAGGACCAAGTAATTCTTTTAGATTGTAAAAATCTGACACATATCTATCTTCCTTTTAATTCAGATAATTTGAGTATCGTGTTATTCAATACTGGTGTGAGTCATAACTTGGCAGAATCTGAGTATAATAAGCGAAGAGAAGAATGCGAGGCCGGATTAAAAATTTTAAAAATGCATTATCCGGAGGTCTCTAGCTTTAGAGACGTGAGAAGGCCGATGCTCGAAAGCCATAAGTCAGACTTTAATAAAAAAGTGTACAATCGCTGCGACTATGTGATAGCGGAGTCTGAAAGGATGGAAAAGGCAACTTTAGCTCTTCGAAATGATGATATGGCCCTGTTTGGGGAATTGATGTATCAAACTCATTATGGTCTTCAACATCTATACGAAGTGAGCTGCGATGAGCTAGACTTCTTGGTGGATTTAGCCAGAAAAGACAGACGAATCTTAGGATCTCGAATGATGGGCGGAGGTTTTGGGGGGTGTACCATAAATCTTATTCAGAAAGAAAATATTAACGAAATTACGGAGACTATCATAAGAGAATACGCTGCTAGATTTGATATAAAACCAGAGTCTTATGTTGTTAAGATCAAGGAAGGCTGTTCACTTGTTTAAATATTTAGAAACCTTATACTTTAACATACCTATGAAATTGAATAACCAGATTTTGGGATTCTTGCTGTTGCTCAGTCCTATTTTGGGTATAGCCCAAAAGTTTACATTCCAAGAGTGGGAAAACCCTCAAATGGTAGAAATAAATAAGCTAGCTCCGCATGCGGAGCTTGTACATTTTGATAGTCATGAAGCGGCACTTTCTGATGATGCTGGCAAGTCCATTTGGTACAAATCCCTAAACGGTATTTGGAAATTCTCCTATGTTGATACACCAGAGCAGCGATCTACCACTTTTATGAAGCCTGGTTTTAACGGAGAGCAATGGTCTAATATTAAAGTGCCTTCAAACTGGGAAATTGAAGGCTTTGGTATTCCTATTTATACGAATGTCATTTATCCGTTTCCAAAGAACCCACCGTTTATTGACCATGCAGATAATCCAGTAGGCTCATACATTAAGGAGTTCACTGTTCCGGCGAACTGGGGTGGTAGAGAGGTTGTTTTAAGTTTTGGCTCTATTTCCGGTGCTGCTTATGTCTGGGTTAATGGCAAAGAAGTAGGTTTTAGCAAAGTCTCTAAAACTTCCGCAGAATTCAACGTTACAGAATATATAAAGGAAGGCGTAAATACACTCGCCGTGCAAGTGCTTCGGTGGCATGACGGCAGTTACATTGAGGACCAAGACTTTTGGAGATTATCTGGTATTGAAAGAGAGGTGCTTTTATATGCTAGACCTAAAGTGCATATTAAGGATTTCTTTGCGAAGACTCCTTTGATTAAGGATTACAAAGAAGGTCAATTGAGCGTTGCTGTTGATATCTCGGATCCCAATACCAAATCCATGGAGCTTTCCTTCTCTCTGCTAGACTCCGAAGGTCAAATTATTAAAAAGGGACGTCAGGCAGTAGAAGGAGCCAGTACCAGTTTTAATAATATAAATCTTGAAAAGATAAAGCCATGGAATACCGAGACCCCAAATTTATACACCTTGGTGCTGTCTTTGTCGGATGACAGTGGTGTGGTAGACGTCGTGAGTCAAAAAGTAGGGTTCCGCACTGTTGAGATTACGGAAAAAGGCCTTTTGGTTAATGGTGAACGCATTTTTGTGAAAGGTGTGAATAGGCATGAACATGAGCCAAAAACGGGACATGTGATTTCGAAAGAAAGTATGTTGGAAGATATTAGACTTATGAAGCTATTTAATATCAATACTGTCAGAAGCTCCCACTATCCGAATGATCCACTATGGCTTAAATTGTGTAATCAATACGGTCTTTTTGTAATAGATGAGGCCAACATTGAAACGCACGGTATGGGAGCTGAACTACAGGGAACTTGGGATACCTCCGTACACCCTGCTTACCTTCCAGAATGGAAGGCTGCCCATTTAGATAGAGCAAGAAGAGTTTTGGAGCGAGATAAAAACCATCCTTCTGTAATCGTTTGGTCTATGGGGAATGAGTGTGGCAATGGTTCTAATTTCCAAGCGATATATGACTATATGAAATCACGAGATAGTACGAGGCCTGTACAGTCTGAACAAGCTGGAGAAGAAGCCAATACAGATATTGTAACACCTATGTATCCAACATTGGCCGCCATGCAGAAATACGCCGATTCTGGTTCTAAACGTCCTTACATTATGTGCGAATACTCACACGCTATGGGAAATAGCAATGGGAACTTCAAAGAGTATTGGGATATTATTTATGCTTCCGAGAACATGCAAGGGGGTTGTATATGGGACTGGGTAGACCAAGGTCTAGAAGCCCATGACCCCTACAAAGGAACGTATTTTGCCTACGGTGGAGATTTAGGAAGTCAAAATAAATGGAACGATGAAAACTTCTGTGCTAATGGTCTAGTTTCTTCGGATAGAAAGCTTCATCCTGGAATTTATGAGGTCAAAAAAGTTTATCAAAATGTCCACTTTACAGATTTTAATTGGGAAACGGGTTTATTTAAGATTAGCAAGCAAACACAATTCACCGATTATAGCTTTGGATATCAATTATTAGCAAATGGTAAAATTGTTCAAAAAGATAGCTTTGAGAATAATAATGGGATGGCTCAAATAAATTTACCAATTCTGAATAAAGAAACTGAGTATGTGATCCAGGTATTCGCTTATCAGGCTACTGTTGATCCTATGATTCCGATAGGGCATGAGTTGGCAAGAGAGGAGTTTATGAGAGATTCTTTTATTGTTGGTGATTTCAAAATGGCCAATAACGTCTCTAAACGTAATGGGCAGCTGGTTTATGCCAAAGACGGTGTGGAGTTGGTTTTGAATGAAAACTCAGGAGTGCTAGAAAGCTTTACAAAAAACGGTGTTTCTTATCTTAGTCAAATGCCCGAGCCTTATTTTTGGAGAGCACCTAATGATAATGATTTTGGACATTCTTTTCAACAAACAGCCTCAGTTTGGCGTACTGCTCACTCAAGTAAAAAAGTGAGTAGTATTAAGGTCTCTGCTGCCGGTCTTAAGGTTTCATATAGTTTAGATGATGTAGATGCTAGCTATGATTTAACTTATACTATTTTAGAAGGAGGTAGTTTAAAAATACAGTCTGCTCTTCAGATTAAAGACGAAAATGTTTCGGAGTTACCGAGAATGGGCATGCGAATGATACTACCAAAAGCTTTTAATGAACTAAAATATTACGGTAGAGGCCCCTTTGAAAATTATCAGGATAGAAAGACAGCGGCCTTTTTAGGTGAATATATTGACTTAGTAAAAAACCAGTATGAGAAGACATATATCCGTCCACAGGAGAACGGTTATCGAACAGATGCCAGGTGGGTAAGCCTTTCCAATGCAGCCGGGCAAACACTGAAAGTAGAAGGTCTTCAGCCTTTTAGTTTTAGTGCCTTACATTTTATGTCAGAAGATTTTGATGCGGGGCTTACTAAAATGCAAAGACACGCCAATGACGTGAAAGAAAGAGATATGACGGTGCTTCACATAGACCTAAAGCAACGTGGTCTGGGAGGAGACAATAGCTGGGGATTGATGCCGCTTGATAAATATAGACTAATAGCAAAGAACTATTCTTATGCTTATGTCATTACATTGGAGTAGGAATTGGGCTTACATTACTATGTACTTTAATAAAGAAAGATGAATAGGCAAGAGCACCTTAGTCGCTTAAGGAATGAAGAGTTTGATGTTTGTATTATAGGAGCCGGGGCAAGTGGAGCGGGAACGGCCAT
>JBNMFK010000098.1:0-12195 GCA_051269965.1 Algoriphagus sp.
CTGGGAATTTCAACTAACTTTTGAACATCATCAGATACCATCTTCCTTTTATATATTATTAGTATTTTTTGAAGTCTAAAAAAGCAGTAAACTATTTTGAGTACCTGTATTAAGATTAGATAGTTTAAATAATTTAGAGTAACAAAGATCTATGAGAATTGGTATACTTATGAGCATTTTGTTTCAATCAGAGAAGAATTCAGATTGTAGAAAAAAGATGCTTTTTTATTGAATAATTGGCTTTTAAAAAAAGTAGATATAAACTAGTTTATTAGCTTATAAATGATCCAAATACAGGATTAGTTTCTAAATAGGAACTCATAACAAATTCATTTTTGTTAGACCTTAACCCTATCAACAATATCTCTTACCACCTCTGAGAAGTAAGCACCATTATATGGGCCAAACCAGTTCATGGTAAAGGTCTCGTAGTTTTCAAAGTCAAAATGCTTGTCAGCAGTAATATAGCCGGCATAAGTGCCATTAAAACTAGTAACAATAAGATTTAATCCCTTTGATTGGGCATAGCGGTCCAAATCTTCCATTAGTTCTCCAGAAAAATCGCACGGTAGGCCTATCATTAAGGTATTTCCAATACTTAAGACTTTTATAAATGCAGGAGATTCTCCGAAAAGCCATTTAAATACCCATGGTCTCAAAGCCCAATTTTTTAATATTCTGGGAGAAGCTTTTCTTAAAGGTAAGGGTAGCTGTATAGAGTAAATAGATGGCTGTGAGAGTCGCTGTTCCATTTCATTTTCAGAACGGATTTCCCTTAAGACACCCATAGCTTGATTGTTCAACTCATCAAAGTCGTTTATTCACAATTCTATAGGAGCCATGCTGCCTACAGCACCAGCCATGTACATTGCAAAAGCTGCATCAGACTTCTCTAAAGAATCTACTAGCACTCCTGGATAATCTCTTGACAATTGAAGTGTGGCTGCGTTAAGCACAGTAGAATGAGCCGCATAGGTGGTTAATATTACTTTTTCAGAGAGCGTTTCAAAAGTCAACGTTCTAATAAAGGGCTCTATTTTGCCACCTTTAATGACTCTATTCTTAATATCTTTTCTGTCTTCATCCTTTTCAAAAGTCACTGTGGCTGCTTTCGTGTTTTTAGAAGCATTTTTTATGCTTTGGATAATGCCATCTGCAATTATCACTTCTATTTTGGGATTGTACTCACCAGCAAAAAGTTTACCCACTAAGGTATTATACCAACCACCTAAACTATTATGGCTATGTGTGGCACCTAAGTAGACTTGGTCAAAACGGAGTCCGGTTTCAGAAATACGTCCTTTCACTAGCTCAGATACCGTCGGAGGTATTATTAATAAATCTGCTGAAATTAGGACAGATTTAAACCCACTATTTTCTAGAAAAATGGCTCTTACAAAAACAGAATCATGGACGGCTTCATAGTGCTTGCCTCTTCTTTTTCCATACCCAGCTAGGGGAATGGGCTCAGGTGGTGTAATGTTGATTTTAGCCCATCCAATCTTAAGACTATCTTTCGATTTTACTGGACTAATATTCAAATCTTTAATAGAAGATTTCCATTCTTTATAATAAGGCATTTCTTGGTAAGGTGTTCTATCTATAAGGGTAACAAGAACTATGATCAGTCCTAGTAATAGACTTATTAAACCAAGAAATATTTTAAATACTAGTTTCAATGCTTAAAAATGGTGTTTAAATCTGAGGATTGTTCAGAGGTGATTTTTTACTTAAAATGACTAGAACAAATTTACAAAAGCAATCATGAGAATTGACCTTAAAAAGTAAATTTCAATATCTTATAAAAACATTATGAAGGAAGCTCCTAGTTTGATATATGAAGCTTGGATTTAGACTCGAGAGTTTTGTCTTTTTAATATGCGTATGACTAGGTACAATTAATGCCTAATCAATCTTGACTATTTTTCTAGATAGGTTCTTTTCAGGAGAGTTTATTCTCAATATATAGATGCCTGCACTTAAGTGATTCACAGCTATTTTTGTCTCTTGTTTCAGTAGCTTACCTCCTAAAAGTATTTTACCTCTCAATCCTGTTAGTTGATAACTATAGTCATGGGGTTTATTTTCTTCTAATTCAATTTTTAGAAAATCGCTCGTGGGGTTTGGATAAATAAGTATTTGATTCAAATAACTCTTTTCATTTCCTAAAACAAAAACGGTGAAGTTAGCATCGCCAAAAGTCTCTCCGAAGCCACAGGGATTAGTCAAAGAAGTTACAGCATAAACTGTACTTTCTTGTGGAGCAACTTCCCAAAGAAATGGAGAGGTTAGAGAAGTAAAAGTTTCGCCAGAAGTGGTGTTGATGGTCCATGGTGCTGAGCTAGTAAACCTAATCTCTATAGTTGCCTTTTCACCTATCGAAATATCTCCACCACCACTTAGGATAGACGTGGGATTCTCTATTTCTTCTATCATCGTTTTACTCTTAGAGAAGATACCGCAGCCATCTCTTTCTAGCCAGACTTTATATGTTCCTGTTTGATTCGCAAAAAACTCAAAATCATGACCTCCAATAGAGCTTCCATCGCTTACCCACTGATAAGTATCTGCAATGCCGGCCACCAGCTGAACGCCTCCGCCATTGGGGCAGATACCTAGTGTATCTTTAAGTGGAGAGATTTCTTTATTAATTCGCAATTTCTCCATTAGAATCGTGGGTGTTTGTAAAACACAAGAGCCATAGGCCGCGACAAGACTATAGGGCCCATCTTGGTCTATTGACTGGGAAGAAGTAGTACCGAGCAAAGTGGTGTTTGAACGCCATTGAAACTTTATATCCTGGTCGGATAAAAGATTCCCTAAGACATTTTGACTTCTTACATTTTCATTCAATTCAAAATTTAAAACGTTTGAGGAATTTGGACAAATCGTTTTATTAGAACTTTCAATAGTACCTTCAAAACGATTGAAATTAATGTCTAGAGGTTCAGAAATAAAGCTACAACTACTATCTAGTTCAACGGTCAACTGGTAGTTGCCACTTTCTTTTGCAAACATACTTCTGTTGTTTGATATCATGTTTCCATTTAAAGACCAGCTAAAAGTATTTCCTAACTTATTGATTTCTGGAAGCCTTAAGCTATTTCCAATCTGAGTGCTGTCGAAGCATGTTTGTATTTTAGAAACATTTGGATAGATAGAAAATGGGGCTACTTTTTTATAATAGTTAACTTCAATAGTGTCAGATGAAATTATACAAGATTCATTTCCGAAATTTCCTTTTATAGAATAATTTCCTGACTGGCTTATATTTAAACTTGTGAACATTGATGTTACTTTTTCAATTGATACACCATCTTTGGTAAGCTCGAGGTTAAAGCTACCATTTGCAACATCACTGTTTTTTGGATTTATAAGTCCGAATAGTTTTTTTTCTTCACAGCTACTTTTACCCAATGGCATAGTTAAGGAAAAGCCATTCATATCACCTATTTTTAAACGTATAGGTTCCGAGAGTACTTCACACTGACCTTGCTTTAAAAAATAGCGATAAGTGCCCGGCTCGTTGGTGAAAATACTTGTTCCAGTTTCAGTTTCTAATTGCTCTCCATCTCTAAGCCATTTTATGCTAATGTCATTCCTTTTTATGTAATCAGTCTGCAGGAGTGTTGTTGCAATTCCCTCGCAGAGCGTTATTTCACCGTTAAGATTGGGTAAAAGAGAAGCTGTTATTATTCCCGAGTTTAATTGGCCTATTCTCACCTTTAATGGTAAAGACGCAGAAACACAACTTCCTTGACTTATTTGTAATTGGTATTTACCCTCATCGCTGGCTGATATCAAACTAGTTCCGGCTGATTGAATACTATCCCCTTCAAAAAGCCATTGTACTTTAAGGTCCAGAATGTTTGGTAAAACACCATTTATATCGACTGAAAAACCATCACAAACAGCCGCAGGATGCGTTGTTGTTAAAATAGGCTTGTTGATTTTGCCAATAATGATATTCGCTGTTCCCCCAACATCATAAAAGCAAACACCCCTTTTTACTCTGGCAGTATAAGTCCCAGATTCTCTGGCTTGATAAGAAGAAGTAGTACCAGTTCCAACAATGTTGTTGTCTTCATACCAAAGTACTTCATCACCAGCATTAAAGCCAGTATAAATTTCTATCTCATTTGTATAGCCATCACAAACGGGTTCAAAACCGTATTTTAGGAATAATGGGGTAAAAGGGCTGACTTTAAAAAAAATGGTCTCCGAAGAGATGTCTAAAATAGACGATTTAATAAGCAAGTTTGAGGAGTAATCTAAGGCAATAGAAAAGCTATCTGCCATCGTTCGTCCAATTTCTATTTCATTGCTATCCTTACTAAGAAGGTCAATTTTGAATAAGATGAATTCCTCATTCTCTTCAAATTCTCCTGACTTTTGAAAATAGATGGTGGTCTTTTGACTATGGCAAATGACAGCATTGGGCGAAATTATTTTGATGCTTTGGCCCGAAGCTATTAAATAGCTAGAGATAAAAAGTAAACAGGAGAGTAAGATCCTCATAACGTCGAATTTATCTAAAATTACGAATCATATATCACTCCTTTTTTGCCGTATAATCAATAGCTGCTTTTATGAATGATACAAATAAAGGGTGCGGTTCCAAAACCGTACTTTTTAGTTCGGGATGGAATTGTACGCCAATAAAAAACGGATGTTCTGGGAGTTCTATGACTTCCACCAGTTTGTTATCAGGATTAACTCCTGAAATAACCATACCAGCTTCTACAAAATCTTTTTTAAAAGTGTCATTAAATTCCCAGCGATGTCTATGACGCTCTGCTATTCTCTTTTTGCCATAAATGTCATAGGCCATTGTCCCTTTCACTAAATCACAATTGTAAGCCCCTAATCGCATTGTTCCACCTTTTTGGGTAACACCTAGTTGTTCATTCATTAGGTCTATTACCGGATGTGTCGTGGCGTTATCCATTTCTGTAGAATGAGCATCTGACCAGCCCAATACATTTCTAGCGTACTCTATAACGGCCATCTGCATTCCAAGGCAAATTCCAAAGAATGGAATTCCATTTTCTCTGACATATTTAACGGCCGCTATTTTGCCTTCGATACCCCTTTCTCCGAAGCCTGGAGCCACTAATACACCGTCTAAATTACTGAGCTTTTCTTCAATATTATTCAATGTAAAGCTCTCAGAATGAATCCATTCTACTTTTACTTTGCATTCATTTGCGGCTCCTGCATGGATAAAAGATTCAATGATAGATTTATAGGCATCTTGTAGTTCTACATATTTTCCTATTAAGCCAATAGTCACTTGAGCCACAGGGTTCTTAAGTCTGCCTAAGAAGTTTTTCCACTCATCCAGTTTCGGAACTTTGTCGTTGTAAATATTCATCATGTAGAGAACTCTTTGATCAAGCTTTTCCTTTTCCATCAAAAGCGGTACATCATAAATAGTGGAAGCATCCATTGCTTCAATGACAGATTTTACATGTACATTACAGAAAAGAGCTACTTTTCTTCTGATATCCATCGGAAGAGGATGCTCTGTTCTACAAACCAAAATATCTGGCTGCAAACCAGCTTCTTGTAATCTTTTGACAGAGTGTTGGGTGGGCTTAGTTTTAAGTTCACCTGCGGTTCTCAAATAGGGTATAAGTGTCAAATGAATAGTAAGCATGTCATGGTCTCCCAAGTCCCATTTCATTTGACGGACTGCCTCTAGGAACGGCAGAGACTCAATGTCTCCAACACAACCACCTATTTCAGTTATGATAATGTCGTACTTATCTTCACGTCCTAGGTTTAAAATATTTCGTTTAATTTCATCTGTGATATGTGGAATAACCTGAACAGTCTTTCCTAAGAAATCACCATTACGCTCGCGGCTGAGTACGTTGTCATAAATTCTTCCTGTCGTAACGTTATTTTTTTGGGATGTTCTGACGTTCAAAAAACGCTCATAGTGTCCTAAATCCAAATCAGTTTCCGCACCATCTTCGGTCACGTAACATTCGCCATGCTCGTACGGATTTAGAGTTCCTGGGTCAATATTGAGGTATGGATCTAGTTTCTGGATAGTTACAGAAAGACCCCTTGCTTGAAGAAGTTTCGCCAGTGAAGATGCTATGATTCCCTTCCCAAGAGAAGACGTTACACCACCCGTTACGAAGATGTATTTTGGTGATTTTTTTGACCCGCTCATTTAAAAAAGGATATATTCTTATTTATGATTACGGGATGCAAAAGTACAGATATTTGTTGAAGGTCTAAGGTTAAAACTGACAGAATATTATAATAGAAAGGAGAAAACAAATCAGAAGCAGTCATACGTGAATGACTCTTTTTCTGATTTAACTCGACCTCCGAAGGTTTTAGAAATTTTAATTTCTGTCGGAAAACCCTCTGAATTATACTTATATTCCATGCCAAGGTCTGTTCTGCCATTGTTATTGGTGACCGTTGAAGAAGTTACATTGTTCCTAGAGAGGAAGTAAGAATAATTAGCATGACCCAGTGTTAGTGAGTAAACCATTAAATAAGATAAAACTTGACCAAGTTTTTGATCTGTAAAAGGGCTTTTCATATCGTCAAAACTGTGGTTGGTCAATAGATCTTTAAAACCATTACCTGTTTCTTGCCTTATTTAGATAATATTATCATCGTCATTATATGATATTTCAAAAGCAAGTGCCCCACTTGAAAGTGTAGGGAACTGTAAAGATATTTTGCTCAGACGGTCTTTAGCGTCATACGAAAGTATGGTAGGATAATTGAAGGCTCCTGCCGCCTCTACACCTTTGAAATTTATTTCTGTGATATTACCCTTTTCGTTTTCGACAAACTCTAAAGTCGTTTTTTCGCCAAGATCTCCTGATTTTAATTTGCTTTCTGAATTATAAGTAAGATTGTCAAAGTCTGGAAGGTTTCCAATAAAAGTAGAAGCATTCAAGCCATTGTAAACAATACGCATTTCTAACCCTCCCGTTTTTTTCATACTTGTGATTACACATGGTTTGTTAGTGATCTCAAAGCTTCCTGTAGAAGGCTTAATTCCTAGGTTTTCTATGCTTTGACAGCCCGAAAACAGGAATAAAATGGCTATATAAACAGTACTTTTCTTCTTCACATCTGATATTTTGAATATCACTTTCAAAAACTGTGCTAATGGGTATGCTAAATAATAAAAAAAGGAGACTGTCGTTTTGACAATCTCCTTTTTAACAATTGAGAGTTTGATAATTACATCATTCCACCCATTCCACCACCAGGCTGACCATGTGCCATCTCAGGCTTTTCTTCAGGAATATCAGAAACTACAGCTTCTGTAGTTAGTAACATACCAGAAATAGAAGCAGCATTTTCAAGAGCCAAACGAGTTACTTTCGTTGGATCAATGATACCTGCTTTGATTAAATCCTCGTATATATCTTCACGAGCATTGTAGCCATAAGCTCCTTCTCCTTTTTTCACTTCCATGACAACCACAGAGGCTTCACCACCGCAATTCGCAACAATAGTTCTCAATGGAGACTCAATGGCTTGTCTTATTATGGCAATACCTGTTTTTTCATCAGCATTTGCACCTTCTAAGCCTTCTAATGCTGCCTGAGCCCTAATAAGTGCTACTCCTCCACCAGCAACAATTCCTTCTTCTACCGCAGCTCGCGTCGCGTGAAGGGCATCATCCACTCGGTCTTTTTTCTCTTTCATTTCTACTTCTGTAGCTGCACCAATATAAATGATAGCAACACCACCAGAAAGCTTAGCTAAACGCTCTTGAAGCTTCTCTCTGTCGTAGTCAGAAGTAGTCGTTTCGATCTGAGCTTTGATTTGATTAACTCTTCCAGAAATAGTTTCTTTATCACCGTTTCCGTTTACAATAGTAGTATTATCTTTATCTACTATGATTTTCTCCGCTTCACCAAGCATGCTTAAATCAGCATTCTCTAATTTAAAACCTCTTTCTTCAGAGATTACCGTTCCACCGGTTAAAACTGCGATGTCTTCTAACATGGCTTTTCTTCTGTCGCCAAAACCTGGAGCTTTGACAGCACAGATTTTGAGTGAACCACGGATTTTATTAACTACTAAAGTAGCTAAAGCTTCACCATCCACATCTTCTGCAATTATCATCAAAGGACGAGAAGTTTGGGCTACCGCTTCCAAAACAGGAAGTAGTTCCTTCATCGAAGAAACTTTCTTCTCTGAAATTAAGATGAATGGATTCTCCATCTCAGCTTCCATTTTCTCTGCATTCGTTACGAAATAAGGAGAAAGGTATCCTCTGTCAAACTGCATTCCCTCTACAGTTTTAACCTCAGTTTCCGTACCTCTAGCTTCTTCTACCGTAATGACTCCTTCTTTACCCACTTTATCCATGGCATCAGAAATCATTTGACCGATTTCGAAATCATTGTTTGCAGATATAGAAGCTACTTGAGTTACTTCTTTTGAAGTAGATATCGTATTTGATTGTTGGTTAAGGCTTGCTACTACGGCTGTTACAGCTTTATCAATACCTCTTTTAAGATCCATCGGGTTTGCACCAGCGGCTACGTTTTTAGCCCCGATAGTATATATAGCTTGAGCCAATACAGTTGCTGTGGTAGTACCATCACCTGCCTGGTCTGCAGTTTTGGAAGCTACTTCTTTAACTAACTGAGCACCCATGTTTTCTATTACATCGGAAAGCTCAATTTCTTTAGCTACTGTTACACCATCCTTAGTGATAATTGGTGAGCCAAATTTTTTGTCGATGATAACATTTCTACCTTTTGGTCCCAATGTTACTTTGACAGCGTTGGCAAGGGTGTCAATTCCCTTTTTCATTCTATTTCTAGCTTCGGTATCGAAGTGAATTTGTTTTGCCATGATTTCTTTTAAAATTTAAAGTTTTCGAAATGAATTTTGAACTTGACCGATATTTACCAAGCCAAGAATTTGGGATTAAACGATAGCAAAAATGTCAGCTTCACGCATGATTAAATACTCCTTACCTTCTACAGTTAGTTCTGTTCCAGAGTATTTACCATAAAGTACATTATTTCCTACTTTTACTGTCATAGGCTCATCTGGCTTTCCAGGTCCTACAGCTACTACCACTCCTTTTTGAGGCTTTTCTTTTGCAGTATCGGGTATGATGATTCCAAATGCCGTTTTTTCTTCAGCAGCGGATGATTCAATCAATACTCTGTCTGCTAAGGGCTTCACGTTTACTGACATAGTCTTATTAAGTTTTAAAATTATTTATCGATTATATATTATGATTGGACATGAACAAACTATCTGCCAAAAGATGCCAAAGGTATATAACTCTGACATTTTTTCAGGTCATGTATAAAACCCTTCATTTTTGTGTCAGGAATAATTGGATCACTGCACTATATTGGCAGAGTTTTATTTCGCAAACAGTAATTCAGATGACAAAAAGGACTTCTTTTTTTTGAGTTTTTATTTATTTCGGTGAGAATGCTTTAAACCTGAGTGCTACGCAAGGAATTAGAAGAATAGGGCTAATTGATTTGATTTTTCAGTCTTAAATTCTTTGCTTGGTTTTTTACCTTGACGGGAACAGGTAATTAAGTCGGCCAACTTACTTAGTGATAAAATTGCCAAAGCTTAATATGCCTAGAATACTCTATTTGACTAATATTTTTTAGTTGATAGTTTCAATGACCGATCTTTTTTGGAGTAAAACCTTATCATAGTCATTAAGCAGGGCTCTTTTGTTTCTTATACGGGCAAAAATATAATTTATCTTCAAAAAGCATTTGAAATATATCTTTGTAATATAGCCCTTATCGGCATGCAAACTGTCAAAAGCTTTCTTTAACATTTATCATTTTAAAAAAGTGACCGGTCGTCAACACGAGCCTGAGCAATGATAAAATTGAGAATTTCGCTGTTATCATTGAGGATTATGTGAATTTTGAAATCATAGAAACATTGGAGATGCCTAGTCCTATGATAGACTTACTTATCGTAGCTATATTTTTGAACACTTTTTTAGTAAGTAGTTGTTTGCTTTTTCAAGCCTGAAATACTGTAGTATCTACAAAATAAATACCGCTTTTACCTAAAAATAAGGTCTCTAAAAAAAGCCAGGGACGGTATATTTGACTGCTTTAAGCTAATAAGACGATTGCAAGAAATAGTTTATTGGAATTCACTTTTTAAATGCCCGTAAACGGAGGAAATACTTGAAACACATGATATTGTTTTTATGAAGTAAAATTGGAATAGTGAGAATTTTACTTGTAAAAAATAGCGTTCTTTCTATTTCTTCTCATTTTCCAGAAGAAGGGAGTCTCTCGCTAAAAGCTGGTTCAAATACAAGACAAAAGTCATCAATTGAACATGATATCTCTATAATTTCATTTGTTGAAACTAAAAGAATAAAGTGTCTAATCTGCTTTAAAGAGCAAATTAATGGACTAAACATGCATTTTGTTTAACCTATTTTTAGATTTTTATAACATCGAATTTAGGTACTAAGCATCCTAATGCTAACGAATGGATTTTGAACTCATCCCTTAATGTAGATTAAGATAAAAGAAGAGTATCTCGTACAGAGATAAGTACATAGTCAAAAGAGGTTTTAGACCGTGATGGGCTAGACTTGACTATTTCGTTGGTTTTCTAAAATTTTGTTCTTTGTATTCTGAGAATAAAAGTTCAGCTAAACAAAGATACAAATGACTCTTAAAGAAACTAAAAGCTTTATTTCTAGGAAGAACCTTCACGTTGTATGCGGCGATTACACAACCCTGAATCTAGAAGTTTACAATAAAAAAAGTACCTCAATGTATAAGACATTGAGGTACTTTAAATTGTAATTTATTTTATTGAGCTGGTGCTACAGGAGCAGGCTCACTAGGTACAGGTAGGCTTGGAACTGTGGTAGCTGGAGCAGTCTGGGCATTTTCTACATCTAAATCACTATTTGCACTTGATCCTTCTGCTGGTGATTTAAGGAACAAACCTGTCGCTAAAGATCCTACCACTATAAATGTAAAAAAGCCCCAAGTTAATTTCTCCAAAATATCACCTGTTTTCTGAACACCAAACATTTGAGAAGTGGCACCACCACCAAACTCACTGGATAATCCTCCTCCTTTTGGATTCTGCACTAAAATAACCACTATCAGCAATAAGGCTGCGATGATCATCAATATTAAGATTGTATTAATCATGAATTCTATTATTAATTTTCGCTTGTTCTAAATAGGTTGCAAAATAAATACTTTTTTATTTAAAAAGCATTACGGAAGTTGACTAATCCAAATGCGATGTCGTAAAAGGCCTGTTTTTTTGCTCAAAACTGGCCAAGAAGAGCCTTATACGATGTGAGGCGGCATATGTGTCAATTTCAGATAATTCTTTCGTTTCTAGGGGTTTAATCTCGGCAGCAAAGATTATGCTTTTCATTTTCCATATGGACCTCATTTTTTTCGAATCTTCTGTAATGATTCCAAGCTGATGACTTACAGAGACATACACTTTAAGAAGTAAGTCAAAGTTTGGTATGCGTTTATGTAGCCACTCCCAATCCATGTGAGTTGCTTTTTCAGGCTTTTGGTCCAAATGAATAAGTAAACTTATGTCTTTACTAATTACCATTGGGCTGCTGTGGCTCCAAAAATATCTAGGACTAACTGGTCTATAATTTTTGGAACTAAACTCTTTTCAACATCTGTCAAGGATTGTTCCTGAGGGAAATCTTGGTAGAACGAGAACTCTTTTTCAAAGCCCTCCTCTTCTGCCATAGAGTTTTGAAAGGAAACTTCTACCGTCACTGTGAGCCTGTTCATAGCAGCTTTATCACTTGCTGTAGTGGCTAATGGAGTCATTTCATATTTGACAATAGAACCACCCAAAAACAAGTCACCTTCGGTAGGTACTAGTTTCAGATTTGTATTTCTTTGGTAATATTCTTTTAGAGCTTCATTGAATTCTATGGTTAGGTCTTGTGGACCGCCTGCCACACCAATGCCAAAATTCTGTACGGTGACAGTCTTTAAATCTGGAGATAGGGTAGTACCTGTAAAGGAATATATGCCACAGCCTTGAAGTATTACTAAAATGGCCAACCCTAATAAGCGTTTCTGGGTTAAGTTATTTTTGATTTGCTTATTTCTCATCATCAATGTCATATTGTTTAATCTTTCGATAAAGAGTTCTTTCAGAAATACCTAAATCTATAGCAGCGTATTT
>JBNMFK010000099.1:0-11972 GCA_051269965.1 Algoriphagus sp.
GACTCTAGCCTTAGCCTTGCCCCTTCACAGTCTGGGCAAGTTTTTACAATCATAAAATCTTTAAGCCAATCTCTTATTTTATCATTATCTGATTCTTGCTGCCGCTCCAAAAAATTAATAATACCTTCAAACTTTGTATTCCATTCTTCTCCAGGATATTTCTTGGATGGCACCGCCACCGCATCCTCACTTCCATATAAAATAACCTTCAGAGCTTCCTCCGGTATTTTCTCAATGGGTGTGCTAATATTCGACTTGTAACTTTTAAGTATCACAGAAATCTGCTTAAAAATCCAGAGTTCTCTGTACTCTCCTAAGGCTACGATGCCTCCTCTGCTTATACTAAGTTTTTTATCTGGAATTAAAGACTCTTCTGTAACTTCTTGCACATGACCCAAGCCGTTACACGTTGGGCAAGAACCATAAGGCGAATTAAAAGAGAACGAGTTAGGTGAAGGTTTCTCATAGCTAATACCAGACTCTGGGTCCATTAAATTCTGAGAGAGGTATTGTAAATCCCCACGTTCGTTCAATAAAAGCATGGAACCCTTGCCTACTTTTAGTGCAGTGCCTACTGATTGACTTATTCTAAACCTATCTTCGGTTTTTGGAGCAATCCTATCCACTACAATTTCTATGTCATGAATTTTATAACGGTCTACCTGCATCTTTGGGACCAGTTCTTGCACCTCTCCATCAATCCTGACTTTAGAGTAGCCCATTTTTCGTATTTGAACAAAAAGCTCGCGATAATGACCTTTTCTTCCTTTAACTATAGGTGCTAAAAGGCTAAGCTTTTGCCCCTCGTACTCCATAAGTATTTTTTCCACAATCTGGTCTTGAGACTGCTTGATCATGGGTTTGCCCGTGACATAACTATAAGCTATTCCTGCCCTAGCAAAGAGCAATCTAAGAAAATCATAAATCTCTGTCGTAGTTCCAACAGTGGACCTAGGGTTTTTCGAAGTCGTTTTCTGTTCAATACTAATAACTGGAGATAAGCCATTTATTTTATCTACTTCTGGCCTTTTCATGTCCCCGATGAAGCTTCTGGCATACGCTGAAAAGCTCTCCATATAACGCCTTTGGCCTTCTGCATAAATGGTGTCAAAAGCTAAAGAAGACTTACCTGAGCCACTTATGCCTGTCACAGTCACCAGCCTATTCCTGGGGATAATGACATCTATATTTTTAAGATTATGTTCGCGAGCACCGAAAACCTCGATTTTGTCATGCCCCGTGAGTTCTATGTCAGAAAGTGCTTGTTTTGCCAATATTGCTGGGTCTAAATCATCAAACGGCAAAAGTACGGAAATTGACCTTAAAATGGCCTTATCTGTTTTATAAAACTAAGAAAATGAGCCGACTAATTTCTGCCCACTACTTCCAAATAGAGGTCCTCCACTTTCTTTCTTGCCCAATCTGTTTTTCTTAAAAACTTTAAAGATGACTTTTTAGTGGGATTAATATTAAAGCAGTTAATGCGGATTATTTTACCTAGGCCTCCCCATCCAAAATGGTCAACTAGGGTATCTAACATAAAATCAAGCCTCACACCGTGAAGTGGATTATTTGGCTGCTCTTCTAAATTATTATCTCTCATGTGTGTCCATCGTATCTCGCAAAACTACGTTTTCTAATATTAAGGCTAGTTCATGAGCCTCACTTTTCCACTGAATTTGGAAAAGTTTTTTAGATGCCAGAATTCTAGTCCATTTAGCATTGTATGGGGCAAATGGGGCTCCAATAAAAGCAGCAAATGACTCATTTTTCATTTTATCCTCCCAGCCAAAAGTTACAGCGTTCCACTTTAAGAGTCCTTCATACCTCCCACCAAGCTTGATATAGGTGGATTGCAATAACACCTTATTCATCCAGATTAGCTCCTTAGCAAATAGTTTCTCTATCGTCTTAATGAGTTCCAATTTAACTTCCTCAAAACCCTTTGGACTGAAGCTCCCTAAAAAACGACCATAATGATAAATGATTAATGAAATACTCCCATAGTGCCTTGATGTCCAAAAAGGCTTATCAAGGTAATCTTTTGATTCCAGCATCTTTTTCAAAAAAGCTAAAGTAGCCTCGTCACATTTATTTAAGGGCAAACCAGAACCAAGAATTAAACACATAAGATTACAAAGTGCACAGACATCATGTTCCAAGGGCATATTTTGGCCAAACCATGTGCCGTAAACACTATTATCGCCGGCATGTCTTTTAAGCTTGTCTTTAAGCCAGCCTATCTTTGATTCTTTTACCATATAAACCAGTGCGGTATCATCTACGTCATCTGGTAACTTAAAATGCTTAAAATGACGCATCAAATAGCCAAAGGGGAAGTGATTGGTTGGTCTAGTAGTCCAAAAATTATACGTTTGGAGGCCATCTTTGTTTTGATATGGCTCAAAACTAGGAATGAGTTTTTCCAGAATACAGGACACGCTCTTTACATTTTCATCTGTCAAATACGGTCTTAAACTTTTTAAAATAAACCCCACGGACGCTGTAGCGAAAAGATTATTGTCAGGCCTTTTATAAAAAAGGAATCTGTTCTTTCTAAAAGAATGAAAGCCTCCATTCGGGATTTTTTCATTCTCAAAAGATTGTAAAGAAGTAATACGGCCTATTAAATTAGAAACCACTTAGATTGATTCGGTTTTAGCTGTCTATTTTTTAGCTTTGTTCGAAATTAGTAACAAATCTATACTTAGCATATCAGAATGGAAATTAGCGGAAATATTATTCAAATTTTAGCATTGCAAACTGGTGAAGGAAAAAATGGGCAATGGAAGAAACAAGAGTTTATCATTGAGACTGAAGGCACCTACCCCAAAAAAGTTTGTGTTGCCATGTGGGGAGATAAAATCAATGAGAGCTTAATTAAAGTAGGCTCATCGGTAACGGCTTCTGTAGAAGTAGAAAGTAGAGAATATAACGGCAGATGGTACACCGATGTAAAATCTTGGAGACTAGAAGGTAGCAGTGCTGGAAATGCTCCCGCGGCAGCACCAGCTAATGCACCGGCTGCGGCCACCGAGATACCAACAGCCCTAGAGGGAGAGGATGATCTACCATTCTAATTAGGAAATAGAGCCTTCATAAACCATTATTTTCATGGTTCATGAAGGCTCTCGTTCAGCATAAAAACAGGAAGCAAATAGCTTTCCCTCTATTATGTTTATTCCCAAGAAGCCCTAACATTCGTTATCTCAGGGTAATTGAGCTCCTCCCAAACACTCTTGTCCACTTTTTAGACGGTAAACACAGTAATTTTGTACTTGAAAAGAGTATTAAGGGAGTGTTTAATTTGTAGGTGCATACTTAAGACCTTTAAAGAAATGCGATGGCATCGGAAGAGGGGAACTCATGTTTTTTTGAAAAAAATTGACAGGGGAGTTGATATGGGTCCTCTGAGTGAAAAAACCAAACGTCAACGGTCCTATTATTTACCCCCTTTACCAGAATAACAGCAACCTGACATGCGGCCCAAATCACCAAAAATCGTGAGAAAACTAAAAAGTTATTTTATTATACAAAGCAATTATAATCAGTGCCTTAACAGTACTGTAAAATGTCTCAAGCATTTAAAAAGCCATGAGATTTTATAAATTACTATCCTCCATTTGTAAAAGCTAATTTTATACTTATCTTTGCAGCCCCATTTGAGGACAAGATATTATAATTATATAAGGCAATGGCTAAAAAAGGAAATAGAGTTCAGGTAATTTTGCAGTGCACGGTACACAAAGAGTCTGGTATGCCTGGAATGTCAAGATATATTACGACTAAGAATCGTAAGAATACAACTACCAGACTGGAGTTGAAGAAATACAATCCAACTTTAAGGAAGTATACCTTACACAAAGAGATTAAATAACCATTAAACAAGAGTAATCATGGCAAAGAAAGTAGTTGCAAGTTTGCAAGATAAGTCTAAGCTTAGAAGTTATGCTAAAGTGGTCAAAGCAGTAAAGTCTGCTAAGACTGGAGCCTATACTTTTAAAGAAGAAATGGTGCCTGCAGACCAAGTAGATAACTTTATAAAGGCGTAATAGCTTTTAAAAAATTATTAAAATTAGCCTTTCCGATAATGGACAGGCTTTTTTCATTTTGATGATGCCCAAGCCTATTATTCATACGTTCACAGTTAAAGTGAAACCCGAAGATCTTGATGAACTAAATCATGTGAACAATGTGGTTTATATCGCTTATTTACAAGAGGCTGCCATATCTCATTGGTACAGCTCCGTTCCGCAAGACGTCTCTGATAAGATTAGATGGGTTGTACGAAAACACGAGGTAGAATATCTTAAACCGGCAAAAGAAAACGACGACCTCATCATACACACATGGATTTCTAAGTTTAACGGCATTAGTTCTGAAAGACACTACGAAATAAGACGAGGCCATGAATTACTAGTGAAAGCCTTCACGCTCTGGATAGCCTTAGACTCTGAGACCATGAAACCCAAAAGGCTGTCGTCTGGACTTAGCGAATATTTTTTCGAATCTTCTGTGTTATAGAAGTAGTGTGACGCAAAAGAACTTATTTTTGTAATCTTTCCGTTCAAAGTCAATACAGAACACAATCTACATGAGCCTATTAAACTTTTTTAACAAAGAAAAAAAAGAGACTTTAGATAAAGGATTAGAAAAGTCGAAAAACGGGATATTTGATAAGCTCAGCCGTGCTGTTATTGGTAAATCCACTGTGGATGAAGGTGTCCTAGACGAACTAGAAGAAGTTCTTATCTCTTCAGATGTGGGTATAGATACCACCCTCAAAATTATAAGGCGAATAGAAGCCCGTGTAGAAGAAGACAAGTACACCTCTGTAAATGAATTAGATAAAATTCTTAGAGAAGAAACCGCAGCCCTTCTAGAAGAGAATAATTCCCAAGACGTTCACAATAGTTTTGAGACAAAAAACCTGCCTAAGCCATATGTCTTGATGGTAGTAGGTGTAAATGGTGTAGGTAAAACTACGACGATCGGGAAACTGGCCCATAATTTTCAAAAGAATGGCAAGAAAGTAGTCCTAGGTGCTGCGGATACGTTTAGAGCAGCGGCTGTGGACCAGCTGAAGCTTTGGGGTGAAAAAGTAGGAGTGGTAGTGATAGACCATGGAATGAACACCGATCCCTCTTCCGTAGCATTCGATGCAATTAAGGTGGGCATAGAACAAGGTGCAGATGTCATTATCATTGATACCGCTGGGAGGCTACATACCAAGGTGAATCTAATGAACGAACTCGGTAAAATTAAGCGAGTGATGCAGAAAGTGTTGCCAGAAGCTCCTCACGAGATCATGCTTGTTTTGGACGGTAGCACGGGCCAAAATGCTATGATACAAGCAAGAGAATTTACTAAAGTCACAGAAATTAACTCTTTAGCTATCACTAAATTAGATGGAACAGCCAAAGGTGGCGTGGTTATAGGCATCTCTGATGAATTCAAAATCCCTGTAAAATACATTGGCGTAGGCGAAAAAATGGATGACCTGCAAGTCTTCAATAAGACCGAATTTGTGGACTCCCTATTTAGTAGAGACTAATAGCTAATCTATATATTTACTAGTGCCTCTTGGCTAAGCTCAAAGTCAAAGATCTATTTCGCTAGAAGTACATAAGCATAAGTTCTCTTGTTACTTAACTTAAAAACAAAGTACACGTTATTTTGCAAAACTACGTCTATATTAGACTGTAGCGCGTATGAATAAAAAAATAACAGATATCACTGGTACTTTTAGGCCAATCAGCCTTCAACACATGGATGAAGTGGCTTTATTTAATAGAGCTGATACTAAGTTCATATTGCCTCTCACCAAAATTCCAGAAATCCTTAAAGCAGTAATAAATGATTACAATATTTTAGAAGTCAATAGTGACCGTATCATGACTTATAAGTCTCTTTATTTTGATACCCCCGATTATGCCTTTTATAAGTGGCATCATAATGGTAAACTGAACAGGCTGAAAGTTAGAATCAGGAATTATGTAGAATCTAACATCTACTTTTTAGAAGTAAAAAGTAAAAATGGCAAGGGAATTACCAAAAAAAACAGAATAGCTTGTCACGGTTTTGAAACAAATCTTTCTACAGAATCAAAACAGTTTATTAATAAAACAACAAAGGATAAATTCACACTCGAAGCAATAATCGAAAATAGATTCAACAGAATTACTCTTGTAAGTCTAGCAAAGAAAGAAAGAGTCACGGTAGATTTCAATCTTCATTATAAAAATAATTCACGGGAGAAAACCTTTGAAAATCTAGCCATAATAGAAATAAAGCAAAAAGATGTAGACCGCGGCTCACCGGTTTATAAAGCATTAAAAAAGAGGGCTATATTACCTTATGGCATCAGTAAATATTGCTTGGGAATGGTGAATATTTATGATAACATTAAGTACAATGCTTTCAAAAAAGTAAAGTTGAAAATACAAAAACTAACTACCTAAATATGGAATTTTTGGGAATACCCTTATTTGATGATGATTTTTTCAAAATGATGTTTCGGTTTATCATCAACATCTTTTTTTTAAGCATTATCATAAGGGAACTCTACTTTAAATCTAGCGAACGAAAAGATTACCTCTTTACCTATTATATGATTGGTATCATCGTCTTTTTTCTCTGCTTTACCCTAAAAAAGTATGAGCTAGATATAGGAATGGCCTTAGGACTGTTTGCCATTTTTGGCATCATCAGATATCGGACAGATGCCATAGCGATCAAAGAAATGACTTACCTGTTTATTGTTATTGGCGTTTCTGTGATAAACTCACTGGCTAATAGGAAAATGAGTTACGCAGAAATTTTATCCATTAACATTTTAATTGTTTGTGCCATATTTATAATGGAGCGGCTGTGGAGAGTCAATAATGAAGTAAGTAAAAATATTGTCTATGAGAAAATAGAGAACATCAAGCCAGAAAATCTAGAGCAGCTTAAAGCAGACCTAGAAGAGCGGACCGGATTAAAAATTAAACGCATGGAAATCCAAGATGTAGATTTCTTAAAAGATACCGCAGATATTATTATTCACTACGATAAGTTATAATTGATTTGAAAAAGTATGCTTTCATTCTTTTTCTGTTTTGTGTAGGCAAAATTTACGCTCAGGAAAACATAAAGCCAGATTTTAATACGTGGTCTTCTATTGCAATAGACTATAAGGTCAACTCTAAGCTTAGTCTTGAGCTAGAAGAACAATTGAGATTAAAAGAAAATAGCCAAACTATTGACTCTTATTTCACTCAGCTATCTGCAGAGTATGAACTCCTAAAAAACCTTGAACTTGGTTTAGGCTTACGTTTTGAGAAAAATAATGACAACCAAGGTAAAATTCAGGGATATGAAAATAGATTCAGGTATAACCTAGACGCTGCTTATAGCTATAAACTAAGTCGGTTTTCCCTAAAGCATAGGCTTCGTTATCAAAACAGAACGGATTTAGGCGATACAGAAGCACTCAATAAAAAAAAGATGCGATTTAAAACTAGAATAGGCTATAACTTCCCTAAATGGAAACTTGATCCAGAGGTAGCAGTAGAACTTTTCTATCCTTTGAATGAGCTCGAAAAAAGCGGTTTCAATAAGTTCCGATTGACTTTAGGCACAGATTATAAAATGGGAGATTTGGGAAAGCTCAAAGCCTATATAAGAATAGAAAGACCAGGAAACCGAGGAACAGATAGTGTCAATATTCTGGGAATAGGTTACTCATACACTCTAAAAAATAAAAAATAGGTATGAGTACTTTAAGACTCTCCTTCAAAACCTTTTACTCTTTACTAAACTCGCCGTTGGCATGTATCGTTATTTCTCTTCCTACGGTTGTGCCGAACTCTGAGCCCACATTAAAATCGAAACGGTCTAAAGTACCCGAAGCCTTTATCCCTACCATCTGCTTTTTGCTTCTTTGGTTTAAAACAGGACCCTTTAACGTTACATCTAGCGTTAATGGTTTGGTTACTCCTTTTATTGTAACATATCCGGCCATGCTGTATTTTTCGCCACCTAAATGCTTAAATGATCTGCTTTTAAAAGCCATTGTTGCATATTTCTCCACGTCAAAATAATCTACATTTCTAAGGTGATTATCTCTTCTTTCAATTCGAGTGTCTACACTCGATACCTGAGCTGTAAAACTAAAAATGGCATCTGAAAAATCATTTTTGACTGATGTAAAAGAGGCATCTATGTCGTTAAAGTTTCCATCGACCTCCGATATCAAGAGATGCGTTAGGGTAAAACCAACATTTGAATGAGACTTATCTACCGACCACTTCTGGGCCGTAGCTCCCAATGTCGCCATAAAAAAGGCACTTAATAAAATCACTTTTTTCATAAAAAATAGTTAATGTTAAACTCCGCATGCAAAGACGAATCAGAAGGCTGTTTAGTTTACAAAATGACATACAATTAATCGACGCATAGGCTAAAGTTTCCCGTTTTCACCCGAATCAAGTTCATTAGTAACCTGTCATATATGATTTCAATCAGATTCTAGACATCTTCAATCTGGACGGGTCCGAACCTTAGGGAGATTAAACCACCTAAAAAGCAGGCATGTTTAAAGATAGCTCCACCAAGTTCATTTTAAAATAGACCGATATTAATAGATTGATACATGTGACCAAATGCTTAGAGAAGCCAACCAATATTTAACCCGATAATAACCTTATATTTATGTCTAAAATATCTATGATTACCCTTTAAACTTGACTTTTGAAAATTAAACCATTTTGATTATGGACGTTGTATGAATATATCTTTAAGGAATACTGAATCCAGAAATATCTACAAGATATTATTTCAGGTCTTCTTTTGGGTTTTATGGCTTGGCTATCCTCTGATTAATGACTATCCCTTAAGAAACACCCAAACCCTACAAATAATTCAGATGGTATTTGTGGTGAAATTAATACAGGTTCCATTCTTCTACTTAATCGTAAGCTACCTTATTCCACAAATTTTCAAAAAGCAAGGAATCACATACTACCTTATTATTGTTATTTCCGTCTGTATATCTTACATGTTTATAGAGACCTATATAAGAAGCATTATGACGCCTGGACGTGACACCTATAGCTTCTTCATTATTTTCCCTGTCATATTTATAGCAGCCATGGGGACTGGCTACGGTCTTGTGATTAGTGACATAGATGAAGAAGCTCACAAAAGAGAAGAAGGTCAGCAAAGGTTGAAGTCTGAATTGTCGTTTTTGAGATCACAAATTAGTCCTCATTTCTTGTTTAATGTTCTCAATAGTATAGTGTATCTCATACGATCCAAGTCCGATATGGCAGAGCCCGTTACCATACAATTGTCAAACATGATGCGATACATGCTCTACGAAACAGATAACAAGCAAGTACAGGTAAGCAAAGAACTAGAATACCTGAGAAACTATATCGACTTGCAAAAAGTTAGGTATGGAGAAGATGTAAATATTAATGTAGCTATAGGCGGAAATGACAGTAGCTTAATCATTGAGCCAATGCTCCTCATACCCTTTGTAGAAAATGCATTTAAGCATGGTGTGGGGATGGTTTTGGAACCACAAATTGATATTACTCTTGATTATCAAGGTACTGACTTAACCTTTGAAGTCAAAAATAAAATTGGCCCTGAAACCGAGGAAGAAAAAGATGGTAGCTCCGGCATAGGTCTAAAAAATGTTAGGAGAAGATTAGAACTTTTATATCCTGATAAGCATTCCTTGAATATTGATGACAACGGAGAACAGTTTGCCATCAAGTTAAACATTAACCTTAACCGCGAAAACAATTAAAGATGTCTGTACTTAAACTAAACTGCATAGCAGTAGATGACGAAAGTTTGGCTCGAAAGCTTCTGCAACGGAATATTGAGCAGGTGCCCTTTCTTAATTTAATAAAGACCTGCAAAAACCCCTATGAAGCCATGGAGGCTTTACAAGAGCATAAAACTGACCTCATGTTTTTGGATATTCAAATGCCTGGCATGTTAGGAACCAAATTCTTAGCGAGTCTAAAAGATAAACCAATGGTCATTTTAGTGACTGCGTATGATTCTTATGCTGTTGAAAGCTATGGTCTAGACGTTATAGACTATCTTATGAAACCAGTAAGCTTTGATAGATTTTCTCAAGCCGCACACAAAGCCTTAGATTTTCACAAAAAAAGTGGGCAAAAAGTGAATCCGATTGTAGAAAAACCAAATATCGATACTGCGGATTTCTTTTTTGTGAACGTAGAATATTCTCTGGTGAAAATTGTTTTTGATGACATTTCTCACATTGAAGGGCTAAAAGACTATATCAAAATTTTTATAAAAAATCAGACAAGGCCTATTCTTACTAAATCTACGCTAAAGGGAATAGAAGAACGTCTACCTGACAATTTCATGAGGGTTCAGAAATCTTATATTGTGAATCTTGACAAAATTCAAAGCATTAGAAATCACCGTATTAGCATAGATAAGTTTGAAATTCCTGTAAGTGATACGAATATGGAAGAGCTCCTAAAAGCCATTAATTATGAGAAACCTTAAGCTACACTAGTCCTCTAAAAACCTATTTTTTAGTTCCGGGGTCGGAATTCTACAAGATTTTCTTTGCCCAAAAACTTTATATCGGTTTTTTGCTATTAAAGTATATACAACATCTCTTAAGCCCTTAGGGATAAATCTAAAGACTGTAAACCAAACATATCCAGGCAAGTTTTCAGCTATTTTAAAAACAGCATCTGACTTTTCAAAAAAGGTTTTGCCATCATAAAACACAACACTCTCTAACAAGTTAGCTCTGTCTTTCAGCAGTCTATTAGCATAATCTGATTGCAGGGAAGCAAACTTGAACTGATGTTTTTTATCATTATCGATGATAAAATTTACAAAACCATTACAGAGATTACAAACTCCATCAAATAGAATCAATTTCATTAAAATAGTTTTTCAAATGGTAGTCTACTCAAAACGATAACCAGTGCTAAGCCGTAAAATATCATGGTATTTTTAAACTTTTTACCATTTCCAATAGCTTTTTTACTTCTGACGTTACCTATAGTTACCAAAACTGCGGCTATGATTCCAATCACGGGATGCTCCATATATTGCTTTCTCCCAGCTGCAGTTTTAATCACCGCTGCCATGTCTGCATTTCCCATGGCTAATACAAGCAAGGAAATACCCAATAAAAGCATGGTATGAACAGCTATTAAAGCAAAGAGATTAACCTTTCTGTGGTTATTTTCCCAAACCTTTGCAGTGTAAGTCCCAATGATTCCATTAATGATGGCCCAAGCCAAAAGAATGAGGACTACATAGGCCAAATAGTGATGGAGATTGAGAAGAATTTGATACATAATATTAAAGCATTTATTCAAAAATAAGCCAGAATTCCTTACAAACTGGCCTTTTTATCAAAAACTTCTTCTAGCATAAAGATGTTTCCAAAGCAAGTACCAATCCCAATAATAAGGACCAGATTACTCGCTAAAAGATTCCATTTTGCCGCTTTCTTGTTTTTCTTGAAAACATAATAAATAGCTAAAATCATATTAAATATACGCTGAAAGACAATTAAAAACATACGCCCAAAGGCCACCGTTAGTGGTTCCCCAGCATCCATCAGCATAGTAAATGCATTACCTAGAACAAGAATAATCAAGTTGATTTTTAAAATTTTAGACCTGCTAGCTAAAGATTAGAACCTCCTCTAAGTGTTGTCTCTGTAAAAAAGATTCATAGTTGCAAATGGAATAATTTGATTGTCTTTATTCACAATATGCCACAAGATTTCTTAGGAGCTCTCACATCAAAATCGTAAGCATCAATGAAACGCATAATGATAATTCTAAATAAGTTTTCATAGCCTAAACTGTCTAGCACTTTAATTTTAGGCAAACAGCACATAATTTCCTGAATTCTTTTGAAGTAGTCTTCCCCAAATTTCCAGTACTAAAAAGCTAAATCACATGCTCATA
>JBNMFK010000100.1:0-11884 GCA_051269965.1 Algoriphagus sp.
AAATACCCATGTCTACACCTGCTTTTTGGAAGAAATACTATTTGATAGTTTGATGTAAGGATTTTCCAACATATTTGCTCAAGAAAATTCAAAGGCAACCATAGGAATAAATGTGCACCACTGATACTCTAGAAAAGGTATACTTACAAGTGTTAGGCCAGCTAGGATAAGACAAGCTAGATGTAACTGAGGACTAATATTTTAGTTATAGAGCCATTCCTAACACCGATATAAAGGCTATGAAGTTATAAAAAGCACTTATTAATCCTGTTAGGAGCTTTGAGTGCTTAAATGTTGCGGAAGCAGTATCTGTAGTTTCATAGAAAGTTTTTGAAAGACTTAACGTGATAAACTGCCAATAAATAAATACAGTATACCAGCTGAAAAACATCATGGGAAGCACCATTTCCATACTGCCAGGCATATCCTTAGTCGTTTGAAAGGTCTCTTTAAAAGTTTCTTTTATAGCCCCTTTCACTGACTTTATTTTTGCTATTTCTTTCCCAGTTAATGGAACTTCTTTAGTCCTTTTTAAGGATCAGAGAACACTACCAATAGAAATTACAGCACCAAAAATAAAAGCAAAATAAGAGGTTGCAGGTACATCATTCACACTTTTGGCGACCTTACTCATTCCAAAAACATTAGAGCATTCGGCGTAAGCTAAGAAAGCGTTTGGCCTAAACCGGTGAATGTACTTTGAGAAAGATAACCCAGATTAAACTATTTTCTCGATGTATAGAGACTTTTAACTAGATAAGCTGAGATGTATCTTTAACAGGGTATAAAAAAACAATTATCTTACAAACGACTGTGTAATCGTTCTAAGTGGGTATCTTTTAAGTTAATCTGTCATTTTTTTTAATCCTTTATGAAACGAGTAACTCTCAAGGAGATCGCCAAGGCTTTAAATCTGTCCCCTTCAACTGTGTCTAGAGCTCTATCCGATCATCCGGATATTAGTACTGAGACAAAAGAGAAAGTAAGAGATGCTAGTAAGATGTTTAACTACTCACCTAACCTGCGGGCTAGGTACCTCAGGACAAAGAGTTCTGGGCTGATAGCTTTAATACTTCCAGAGTATTTTATGTTTTTTATTCCTGAAATGATGAAGAGTATTTCAGATGCGGTTAGTCAAAAAGGGTATTCTTTAATGGTTTTTCAATCAGATGATTCATACACAGAGGAGCTTAACATTATAAATAATTGCAACCAACTTTGTGTTGACGGTATTTTACTTTCAATTAGCTCGGGGTTTCAAGAAAGTAATGAATTGTTAGAGTTAAATAGAGACGGAGCTCCTATTGTGTTGTTGGACAGGATATGGGGTAATGAAGAGATGAGTTCGGTAGGAATTGACGGTGCAGGAGTAGTTTCTGAGGCTGTTGAATACCTTTTCAAGAAAGGCCATAGAAAAATAGGAGGACTTTTTGCCTCCTATAATCATAGAATGTCTGAAAGTAGGCAGTCTGGGTTTGAAAAAGCATGTAAGAAAAATAATGTGGGAATCAATGTTCTTAATATTGATTCTCCAAATGATTTTAATAATCAACTTCTTAAATTTCTGGAGAGCCATAAGGACATTACCGCACTATTTACCATGACAGATGATCTTATGATCAAATGTTATAGTAGCCTTCAGAGATTAGGATTTAGAATACCTGAAGATATGTCTTTGATTTCTATTAGCGACGGTATATTAGCTAACATACTCACACCTAAAATCACTCATTTATTTCATTGTCCTAAAGAAATTGGTAGGACGTCAGTGGAATTACTATTTGAAAGAATTAAAGATAAAACGAGTGAGACAAAGTCATTGGAAATTGATTGCAAGATCGTAGAAAGTGAATCTGTCAAAGATTTAAGTTAATCTATCTTATTTTCACCGAATCCTTTTGGCAAATTCAAAGTTATTGTTTTGTGCAATACATTTACACTTCGAAATCTAAAGGAATCTACATACATGAACTTCAGCCGAATCACTAGTACATTCAAAGGGCAATTTTTAGATGATAACATCACAAAAACTTTGTATGCCACAGATGCCTCTGCCTATAGAGAGGTACCTCTGGCGGTAGCTTTTCCGTCAGATTCCGCTGATATAAAAATACTCATTGAATTTGCGAACAAGAATAAAGTAACCCTCATTCCTAGAACCGCTGGTACTTCGTTGGCAGGTCAGGTGGTAGGTAAGGGTATTGTTGTGGACGTTTCAAGAACCTTTACTAAAATTCTTGAAGTCAATAAAGCGGACTCTTGGGTAAGGCTGGAGCCAGGAGTGGTAAGAGATGAGTTAAATCATTTCCTGCAAGGCCATGAATTGTTTTTTGGTCCTGAGACAAGTACGGCAAATAGAGCCATGATAGGTGGGATGGTTGGGAATAACTCTTGTGGCACTAACTCTGTAATTTATGGCAGTACTAGAGACCACCTACTCTCCGTCAAGGGGTTTTTAAGTGATGGTTCTTTTGTTGAATTTAAACAGATAAGCGTCGAAGAGTTTGAAGAGATAATTGAAAAGAAAAAAGTAATTCCAACAGCAAAGCAAACACTAGAAGACAAAATCTATCTTCAGGTTTTTGAGATGCTGTCTAATCAGGAGGTTGCCCAACAAATAAGAGATGAGTTTCCTAAAAGAAGTATACAAAGAAGGAATACAGGTTATGCCATTGATGAACTTTTAGAAACTACTGTCTTCACTCCTTCTACGGCAAATGAGTTCAATTTCTGTAAACTGATTGCTGGTTCTGAAGGAACTCTAATGTTTATGACAGAAATAAAAATTCATGTCAATAAGCTACCTCCAAAACATAAAGGCGTGGTGGCCGCTCATTTTAACACGATTGATGATTCCTTAAGGGCAAATTTGATTGCCTTGAAGTACAATCCTTCGGCCGTTGAGTTAATGGATCACTATATTTTGGAATGCACAAAGGCCAATAAGGAACAAATGGCTAATCGTTTTTTTGTGCAAGGGGATCCCGCTGCCCTATTATGCATAGAGTTATTCGGCCAAACGACTGAAATAGTTAAAGAAAAGGCAGCTCAGATGGAAGCAGACATGAGGGCGGCAGGTTATGGTTATCACTTTCCCATATTATTTGGTGAGGACATTAAGAAAGTATGGACGCTTAGAAAGGCCGGTTTAGGTCTTCTGTCTAACTTGCCAGGAGACGAAAAGGCAGTGCCGGTGATAGAAGACACGGCGGTAGATGTAAATGACTTGCCCGAATTTATCAGAGAATTCAATGTGGCAATGGTGAAAAGGGGCCTCAGTTGTGTGCATTATGCTCATGCTGGTTCTGGCGAGCTGCACCTCAGACCTATCATAAACTTAAAGACCAAAGAAGGTAATCAACAGTTTAGAGAGGTGGCACAAGACATCTCAAGCTTGGTCAAGAAATATAAAGGCTCGCTTTCTGGAGAACATGGGGATGGTAGGCTGAGGGCGGAGTTTATTCCGCAGCAGATTGGAGAAAAAAATTATCAGTTGCTTCGCAAACTCAAATATACCTGGGATCCCAATGGCATATTTAATGCCAATAAGATAGTGGATTCTCCAGCCATGAATGAGATGCTTAGGTATGAGCCGGGGCAAATCACACCGAAATTTGAAACTATTTTCAGGTTCAAGAACCAAGATATTCTGCAGCATACAGAGCAGTGTAATGGCTCGGGGGACTGTCGAAAAACAGAAATAAGCGGAGGTACAATGTGCCCAAGCTATATGGCTACTAAAAACGAGAAGGATACCACAAGAGCTAGAGCCAATATGCTTCGCGAAGCATTTACGAGAGAAGATGGAAAGGTGTCTTTGAAAACCATTGCAGGAAACGGAGAAGAGAGGTTTGACAGTAAAGAAGTTAAAGAAGTGCTGGATTTATGTTTGCTCTGCAAAGGTTGTAAATCTGAGTGTCCTAGTAATGTCGACATGGCCAAACTCAAAATGGAATTTATGTACCATTATCAAAAGAAGAATGGTGTGCCTTTGAGGTCAAAAATGGTTGCCAATTTTGCAAAAATGAGCAAATTGGGAGCTATGATGCCGAGTGTTTATAATTTCCTTTTTAAAACAGAAAGTTTACGAAGGCTCGGAAACAGGCTTGTAGGTTTTCACCCAGACAGAACGATGCCGCTACTTCATAGTACAACGTTAAAAAAGTGGTATGAAAAGAATGCTTCACAATTTCAAAGCGGAGAGAAAGGGAAGGTATACTTATTCTGTGATGAATTTTCAAACTACAATGATGTAACCATAGGTCAAACAGCCATAAAGTTGTTATCAAAACTGGGTTATGCTGTCATAATCCCAGACCACGTAGACTCTGGAAGACCGTACTTGTCAAAAGGAATGCTGGATGAAGGAAAGGAAAGAGCAAACTTAAATGTAGAAATGCTTCATGACATCATTTCTGATGATACGCCTTTAATAGGCATAGAGCCATCTTGCATTTTAGCTTTTAGAGACGATTATCCAGAATTGGTAAACATAGAACTTGCTGAAAAGGCAGAAAAACTGGCTAAGAATGCCTTCATGATAGACGAGTTTATTGCCAGAGAAATAGATAAGAAGAATCTGGATAAGTCAATATTCACAGACGAAGAAAGACTTATCAAACTGCATGGCCATTGCCAGCAGAAAGCGGTAAGTTCTATGGTACCGACAAAGAAAATGTTGTCGTTACCTCCAAACTATACGGTTCAGTTGATTCCAAGTGGTTGTTGTGGCATGTCAGGCTCTTTCGGCTATGAAAAGGAGCATTATGACATTTCTATGAAAATAGGAGAGTTGGTACTTTTCCCTGTTATACGCGAGCAACCAGAAGCCGTCATCATAGCTGCACCAGGAACCAGTTGCCGTCACCAAATTCATGATGGTACAGGAAGAAAGGCTTTACATCCTGTGGAGATTTTGTTTGGGGCTTTAAAGTGAGTTGCATTTGAATTATGAACTAACTCGATGGCTTAAAGTATTCTTTAATACCTAACAAAAACTCTCATGCCCTCTAGGTCTCTGGTCATGATATAGTTTTATTGAGAAGATAGAAATAGTCTGGGAAGGTATCTAACCCAGTATTTCTTATGTGAACATAGTGACTCCTTGACTTATGAGCATCTATAATATTAGCTATTTTCCTCCCCTTTAGCTCTTCTAGCTAGAGTCTTGTGAATTCAGATTGAATTTTCGTATCGTGCATTCCCCAGTGAGGGAAACACCATTTCTGACTTGTAATAGCTTAGTTTCTAAGTATAAGTTTGCCAGCTTCTCTCCACACCACTAACTGGTTGGTTGGTAAAGTATATTTGAGAACTTTTTTAGTCACAGTACTTGTGTCAATGGACTTTTTGAAGTTTGTGGTTGGGTAACGGCTTCTAAACTTTCTGACGGAAAGGTTATTAAGGAAGACTTTAGGCCTAATGAGTATTTTGATCACATAATAGGTATTACACGATTAAACCTAGAATCAGATTTTAAAGGAATTGAAAGTATAGTTCTTGAAATAAACCAACAATCTTGGCTTCTACCATATTTCAAAAAGCATAAAATGCGTTCTTCACAAACGATTGAATATCATGGAGATGTTACGAGGTTAACTTTAGACCTTGAGGTTTCACTTGAATTAGTGAACTTTATTTTCACTTATTCTGATGAAATTAAAGTTATGAAGCCTGATATTCTGAAGGAACAGTTGAAAAATAAACTGGCTAAGGCTACTAAAAATCTGATTTGGATGTACGGGTGATTTTACCCCCAAACTGAAACCAACAATCCATCTGGTTCTGAAGAATGCTAACCAAGTAAATAATGTCAGCTTATATTTTGTCCATGAAGACATGCTCGCCTACTGGCCACGTTAAATAGTTGTTAGGAATATCTGATCTGGAATGGCCTATGTTTGGATTTGTGCAGATTAGGGATAAAAGCCTCATTAAGTAGGGATTCTACCAAGAGATTAAACCATTTATTCTTCTCTATATTCAAGAACTTTAAAATTGGTTACATCCCACGTTGAACCATCTTTCTTGCATTGAATTAGACCCTTCATGAAATAAATCTTTTCCGTGTTGAAGTCTTCTAAATCGAAATTAATTTTGCTTCCCAATAGGTCTTATTTTGTTTTTTCTATTATGCTAATGGCTAGAAACTCAGAAAGGTCTACGAATGTCCATTTAGTCTTATCTTCATCCCTACCACTTGGGCTACAGTAGACGCTTTTGTCGAGCAACCCTTTTTTGATTTCGTTTTCAGAAGGTTTATCATATTCTATGGCGTTTTCCTGAATTGACTCGTCTTCTTTTGCCTCATTGTCTTGGCAAGCTGAAAAGCCAATTAAGATAGCCAAAGAAAAAAGAGAAAGTATTTTTTTAAGCTTTGGTGTAAATTGATTTAAGGTCGAATATACTTGATATAAAGTAGAGGTTTATGATTTGGTTTTCCTTTCAATGGACTAGCCTTTGCAGATATTTCAGGTAGCATGTTATCGGTAAAGTCAATGGTTTTTCCATTTTTGATATCTGCCTGGCCTTTTGTATTGGTAACATGAAAAGAATCAACTCTTAGTAATCTTCTTTGACCATTTGTTTACGTATCGCATCTTCTGCTGCATCGGGAATAGAACGGTTTAGTCTAGATTTTATTTGTGGCTTAGATATCATTCATAAGGTTCGCTTACGTTTATTCTAGCCCTAGTATGGAAATTTATAATCTAGGTTTAAGGAATTATTGTAGTGAATTTCACTTTCTAAGAAAACGGCCACTTTATTCTGCAAGTTATTTTTCCATATGACAGTAGCTAAAACTTACAAATTGAAAGTGAGAACAGTCTAAATCAGGAGTTCAATTCCAGGCAAAGTCAATAAAACCTTCGCTAAATTAGAATTTGCTCATCATGTCATTCGCTTAGGATGACAAACTGGATGAACAATTGTTCAAAAGGCCATTCTCTATCGTTTATAAAAACATAACTAGTTAATAGATTGATGATTGAGAAAAAAAACGGTGTTAAGTATGAGGTAAAGTAATCTCCTAGACCATGAAAAAAACATGAAACCTTTATGGATATAATGATAACGTTTTATCATCTTTTCGTAATGTTCTATCATTCCTAACAAAAACTCTCATACCCTCTATATCGGCTGTCATGGTATAATTTTCTTGGGTGTATTTATATAGTTCAGGGAAGGTTTCTATACCATTATTTCCCCTGTTGATGAATTGATTCCCGGGCTTATTCGCATCAACAATAACAGGAATTCGACCATCTTTTATCTCAGATAAAAAGTCTTCTTTAAATTCAGATTTGATTTTTTCGTCGTACATCCCCCAATAGGTGAAAGACCATTTGCTGCCTTGTAGCATCTTGGTTTCCAAGTATAGCTTGCCAGCTTCTCCCCAGACGACCAATTGGTCATTTGAGGAAGCATATTTGAGTACTTCTTTGCCTACAGGACTTAGGTCAATGGGTTTTTCAAGATATGTAGTCGGATAAATGTTTCCAAAAGGGAATCCCGTAATCCCAAAGCAAGAGATTACTAAAATTGTACTAATTAAGAGTTTCCCTTTTTTATTACTTAAATAGGATTGTAGAGCGAAGAGGTTAATCGTAAAAAGAAGAGCAAGAGGAAAAATTAGAAAGAGGAAATAGTGATCAAAAGTGGCCCCAGGCTTATAGATACAATAAATATTAACCACTATCATGGTTTTGACAAGCCAAACCAATATTTTATCGATACCCGTTTTTTTCCGAATAAAAATCCAAAACAAGGATAAGAATATTGCCAAAAAGAGGAAAGGATTTTGGTTTTTTGAGAAGTCTATCCAAAGGTGGTAATACCATGTATCAGGAACGCCATAACCTAAATTATTAAGGAAATAGGCTTTGAAGGCTTCGTCAAAATAGTTGGCTTGCCACATGATTAAAGAAAGTGCGGCCGGTACTACAATACCAGAGAATAGAAAGAGCAGAGTAGCCTTAACCTTATTTTCATTTAGAAGCAGGTAACAGACAAATGGGACGAAACAAAGTGCGATTGGGGCTACTTGTAGCTTTGAAAAGGGAGTAGTTCCTAATATAAGACCTAGTATAATGGCGTTTCTGGTTTTGTGATTCTTGTCGGAATAGAATTTGGCAAAAAGAAAAAAGGAGAGGCTGAGTAAAAGCATCGGAAATCGTTCTCCGCTGTAGTGGACGAAGTCTGGTCTTTGAGTTTGAGCTAAAAAGAAAGTGGCAGGTAATATGCCTATGAAGGCTACTTCTGGATTAAATAACTTTTTTAGTCCCAAAAACATAAAGAGTAGGAAACCTGTCAAAGTAACAAACTCCAAAACTCTCAGGTTGATGTAGTCGTATTCTAAACTAAAAAACTCAAAGAAGGCTGTTACGAAGTAAAAACTAAATGGCCCACTGGTATTTCCATCAACGTATTTCCAGTATAGTGGATAATCCGCCAGTTTCATTGCACCTACCACAAACATGGATTCATCCAAATTAATTGGATTATTATAAACCATGATAGGAAGCTTAAACCAAAAGAGAATAAGGGTCAAAAGAACAAAGTGCACATAGTTATAGCTTTTTTGCTTCTTTACGAATTGCCAAAGGAGTAATCCAAGAAATGCCACCTTCATGAGATGCCCTATGAGCTGATAAATAAATGGGTGACTATCAAAAGAAAAAGATATCATGCTTTCGTGCTATTTTTTTATTTTAATGCTTACACTTTCGCAAATCCTTTTCAGTGCCACATTATGCTTTTTGTAATTTTCCAAAGATGCCTAAGGAATCATCTCGAAGCAAAAAAAATTATTTTTCTTTTTTACATATCCTACGATAAACGTGAGATTTCGTTGAACTATTAAGAACAGGCAAACTGCTTGTCGGCCTTGATAATCTAGCTAAATTTGGCATCAAAGTTTAAAAGACAAAAATGACTATAAAGACTATCACCAAACTAGAAGCTGCTAATACCCTTATCATCCCATTTATTAAAGATGATAAACTGGGGGAGCAATTGCTCAAAAGAGCAAAGCTACTTGGCTATGAAATGGAAGAACTTGGGAACAGTTTTTCCGCCGAGAAAAAGGAAACTTTAATGATATCTACGCCGCGGAAGAAGTACGGCAAGGTTATCTTTTTTGGTCTGGGCGAAAAACCTACAAGCAAGGAAACGATTGACAGCTTCAGGTCGCTAATAAAGAGCAATAAGAAGAAACTAAATGGCGATATTATTATTGATCTAAAAGGGAACTCCAATTTAGCAGAGTTGATTGCTAATGGCATTTCTTTGGCGTCTTATGATATAGGAATGCTTAAAACTAGAACAGAAGAAGAGAAAAACGTTTTCAATAACGGGAGTAAATTTAGTTTTTGGGTCACTGCAAATCAGGAGGAGAAGATTCAAGAAAGTATAGGTAGAGGCTTAGCTACGGCTGAAACTCAGATGAATATCATGGCTCTGGTAGATGCTCCGTCAAATTATAAAACGCCTCAAATGATGGCTGATTATATTCTAAAGTCGGGGAAAGAAAATGGGTTTAAAGTAAAAGTTTACGACGAGAAGGCTTGCGAGGAAATGGGTTTTCATGCTTTGTTAGCGGTAGGAAGAGGAAGCGTAGATAGACCAGCCAGAATGGTGGTTATGGAGTATAAATCTTCCAAAAATTCCAAGAAAGTAGGTTTGGTGGGTAAAGGAGTCACTTTTGATACAGGTGGTGTTTCCTTAAAACCCGGTAATGGCATGGAAGATATGAAAATGGACATGGGAGGTTCAGCTGCTGTTATCGGTGCTGTAGAGTTAGCGGCAAAACTCAAATTAGATGTAAATCTTATAGGTATAGTGGCTCTTACCGAAAACTGTGTGGATGCTTTAGCCATAAAGCCGGGAGATGTAATTAATTCTTATGCAGGTAAAACCATTGAAATTATAAATACAGACGCAGAAGGGCGACTAATTTTAGCAGATGCGGTACATTATATGGCTACCGAATTTGAGCCAGAAGTAATGATAGACCTTGCTACGCTTACTGGTAGTTGTATCAGAACTTTAGGTCATGTTGCCGCTGGTATGATGACCAAAAATGATAAGCTGGCTGCTCAACTAGAAAAGGCTGCTGAAACTACAGGTGAAAAGGTTTGGAGATTGCCTCTTTGGGATGATTATAAGTCTGAAATAGACTCTGATGTGGCCGATGTTAAGAACCTTGGAGGCCCATATGCTGGTGCTACCACGGCAGGTAAATTCATAGAGTACTTTACAAATGAACACCCCAATTGGGCACATTTAGACATAGCTGGAACGGCTTTTGATAAAAACGAATTCGCTAAAGGTGGCTCTGCCACGGGATATGGCGTGAGGTTATTGACGGAGTTTGTGGAGAATTACTAAAACAATTCCAAAACTCCATTTGTCAATCTATTCTCATGATCCAGTAGCCATTTTTTACGGTGCAAACCTCCTGCATAACCTGTTAAGTTTCCATTTTTACCTATCACTCGGTGACAAGGAATGATGATGGAAATGGGGTTTTTGCCATTGGCGGAAGCGGCTGCTCGAATAACCTTGGGGTCACCCATAAATTTCGCTATATCTGTATACGTAGCTGTTTTTCCGAATGTTGATTTCCCCAAAGCCAACCAAACTCTTTTCTGAAATTCTGTTCCTTGCGGGTTTAGTTTCAGTCTAAATTCCTTTAAATCACCAGCGAAATAGGCCTTAAGTTGTTCAACTAGTTCAAAGTTGATTTCCGGTAATTCCCAGTCTGACTCTTCAGTTTTATCACAGTAGATAACCTCTTGGACCGCATCCGAGCTTGTAACAAGTTTTAAGATGCCGATTGGGCTTTCAAGATATGACGTGTAGATCTTAGACATTTGAGTAAGCTATTGAAATTTTAAATTAGAAATTTTAAACGAACTTTGTGCATTGCTTGCCTTAACAGTAGTTAGTGTTTGTCTTATCAAGAATATGTCAATAGAAGAAATATACCAACGATTTAAGAACTCGAATAAAATTTGTACTGATACCCGTAAAATTGAAAAGTATGATCTTTTTTTCGCTTTAAAGGGAGATAACTTTAACGGAAATAAATATGCAGAACAGGCTATACAGAATGGTGCTAATTACGCCATTATAGATGAAGCCGAGTTTAATACCTCACCGCAATGTATTCTTGTGGATAGTGTTCTAGAAACACTTCAAAAACTTGCCAACTATCATAGAAAAACATTTAATATTCCAGTTATTGGACTATCAGGTTCAAATGGAAAAACCACCAATAAAGAACTGCTCAAAGCTGCCCTATCTTCTACCTATAAAGTTCATGCCACATTAGGTAACCTCAATAACCATATCGGGGTGCCACTAACACTTCTTGCTATGCCTTTAGATACAAAAATGGCTATTATAGAAATGGGGGCAAACCATCAAAAGGAAATTGCCGAGTTATGTCAAATAGCTGAACCAACTCATGGATACATTACGAATATAGGAAAAGCTCATTTAGAAGGTTTCGGAGGATTAGAAGGAGTGAGAAAAGGAAAAGGGGAGTTATATGATTTTTTGAAAGCTTCTTTGGGCTATGCTTTTATTAATGAAAGCAATGAGATCTTAATGAGTATGGCTTTTAAAAAGGAACTCACACAAATTATCTATTATGGTAGAACATCTCATAAACTAGAACTCATTTTAGATTCGCCCGTTATTTCGTGGAAGGACTTAAGTACGGATCTTACTTATACCTCGTCCGTTCTTTCTGGGGCATACAATTTTGAAAATATTCAGGCGGCTTATGCTATTGCAAGATTTTTTAATGTTGCAGCTAAAGCGACTTCTGAAGCGTTGAGTAACTATGTCCCTGATAATAATCGCTCACAAATCATTC
>JBNMFK010000101.1:0-11871 GCA_051269965.1 Algoriphagus sp.
TTTTTTACTTATTCGCTCATTGAACTTATCCCTTCCTTTGAAAAAAATACTCTTATTACTCATTCTTACTCCAGAATTTGCGAGTGCTCAGAAAGTACTCACTACTGAACCCAACTGGCCGAAGATGAACTTAACGGCTGGTTATTATGGAAACTTAGTGACTAACCCTGGCCTAAATTTTGGATTAGAATATGCCTTATTGGAAAAAATCAAGACAAAGTCCAAAATTAAAAGAGGTAGCACCCTTATAAAGTACAAAACCAAAAGATTAGAACTAAACCCCACAATAGGTTTTTACCTAGACCCTGGTGGACACCTAGCCATTTTTAAAAAAGCAAATATTCAATATAAAAAAATTAACAACCACAGAAGAACGTTTACCGTGGCCATGGGTATCGGCTATTATCATAGTTTTATCAGAAAAGTCTATGATGCCGATAAAACTACAATTTCCGAGAATTCTGGTATTAAAGGTAGTGGCTATTTCGCTCCTGAATTTAAGATGGGTATAGGCCGAGCTAAGGTTAAAAACGACAAATTTAAAGGCTGGTATTTAAATGCCTCCAGTCAATTTTTATTCAATTACAATAGCACAATACTTCCACTACCTGCTCTTGAACTAGGCCTACGATTCTAATGAAAAACATACTCCTACTTTTTACATCTTTCCTATTTATGGCTTGCGAGAGTCTTGAACTGGAAAACTACAAGCAAACTATTTATGTGTCTTTCCAGGAAGCATATATGCCAGTATACCTTCATGGAAATGCCAGTTCAGACAAAATAATAGTTATTATTCATGGTGGACCTGGAGGCAACGGGTTACAGTACCGCCTAGGGGCATGGAAGGATGAACTGGAAGAAAAGTATTTAATGGCGTATTGGGACCAACGAGGCCAAGGAATGTCACAAGGAAAAAATCAAGGAGATCTTTTAACAGTGGCACAAATGTCAGCTGATTTGGATGCTGTGGTCAGAACCCTGAAAAGCAAATTTGGCCAAGAGAAGAAGATAATTTTACATGGCCATAGCTGGGGAGGAACAATAGGTACACATTTTATGGTGAATCCGGCATATCAAAAAAATGTAGCTGGCTGGATAGAGGCCGATGGAGCTCATGATATTCCTTTTCTTAATACATCTGCCATTGAACTCTTTGAAAAGGTAGCTGAAGAACAAATAAACTTGGGGAATTCCATTAATTATTGGAGCGGAGTATTATCCTGGGTCGCTGGCATAAACAAAGACAATATTAGCCTTGAAGAAGGGGACGAAATTAACACAAAGGGTTTTGAGGCAGAGGATACTTTGACCAATGATGGCATTTTAGCTACTGAGGACGGGAGCTTTGAAGACCTCAAGATACTTCTCTTTTCGCCCGCAAATCAGCTAAGCTCATTAATCTCTGGAAACTCGGCTAACAACATACTAACACCTGAAATAGAAACTACTGCTCTCACAGATAAATTATACTTGATAGAAAAACCCTGCCTTTTCTTGTGGGGTTCTTATGACTTCGTTGTTCCTAAGGCTTTGGGAGAGGACGCCTTTCAAAAAGTAAGCAGTACTGAGAAGGAACTCATAATTTTTGAACAAAGCGGACATTCTCCTATGAAGTCGGAACCTGCTAAATATGCTTCCTCCATAGTACGCTTTATAGAAAAGCTATAAGCACAAACAGGTCAAATCCATTACTGGATTTGACCTCTTATTTACTACTTGACTCGTAGCTTATGCCTGAGCTGCCTCAGAAGGCAACACATGTACAAAAGACTTACCATCACGTCCTTTTTTGAACGAAACAACACCATCTTTCAATGCGAACAATGTATGATCACGACCTAGACCTACGTTTTGACCTGGATTATGAGGAGTACCTCGCTGGCGAACAATGATATTACCCGCGATAGCAGCTTGACCACCAAATAGTTTAACTCCTAATCTCTTACTTTCCGATTCACGCCCGTTCCTCGAACTACCTACACCTTTCTTGTGTGCCATTGTATTGAATATTTGTGGTTAAGGGTTTTTTCTATAAGAAGACCAAAAACCTTTGAGTGAAAATTAAATTAAGCTACGATGTCATTGATCATTAATTTCGTCAAATACTGACGATGACCATTACTCTTTTGGTAGCCTTTTCTACGCTTTTTCTTAAATACGATAACTTTATCGCCCTTAAGATGTTCTAGAATAGTGCCTTTTACTTTAGCACCTTCTACGGTTGGGGCACCTACAGTGACCGTACCATTATTGTCTACAAGGAGTACCTTGTCAAATACAAGCTCAGCGTCCGAATCACCTTCTAATCTATGAGTGAAGATGTAACGGCCCTTTTCTACTTTAAACTGCTGACCTGCGATCTCTACGATTGCGTACATTGCTTATTTTATTAAATTATAAATTGGATTGCAAAAGTACGCTATTTCAATTCTAATTCAAACCCCGATTCCTGAATTAATCTATGTGCGATTCTTAATTCATCTAGGAGACCTTCAAATCTTCTTTTAATAAACCATTCACTACCAAAAACTGAGCAAGACCGTAGGTACTCATCACCCAAATGACCACAAAGGGAACAGGCACAAGGAACTGATTAACAGCAATAAAACCATCTGAAATGATAAATAAAACCGCCCCAATCAAAACATACTCATAACTAGCTCCGCCCACCTTGCGGCATGAAGCAATGAAGGCCATCAAAGAAATCATCCCCATCTAAACATACACAGGTAAAGCTAAATCTGGAGGCAGTCCATTCTTTAAAACGCCAAAACAGAACAATCCTGCAAAACCCAGAAATGGCCATAAACGGAGCACCTTTAAACCCATACGCTTGGTATAAATGAAGATATAAGCTAGGTGTGCTATTAAGAAAGATCCAAGACCTAAGATGAAGAATAGCTGGCCATCATAAATGAGTAGAACATCTCCAAACCAAGAAAAAAGTAATCCCAAGAATAATGGAATGACATGGGGATATGATTTCCTTTCAGCAAAGACGGTCCAAATCAAAATAGGCATCAATAGCACCTTAGCACCTATTTCCAAACTTTCTAGAGAAAGTAAAGCTGCTAAAATATGAATGATTAAGACTACAAAAAACAGAACCGACCTCTTCATCCAAAGGTATTTTATAAGAGTAATTCACCAACTTCATTCCAATCCAACACACGTTTGTAGCCATCTATATGCTGGTTATGAATACCATCAAAAAGAATGGCCTGTCCATCAAATACACTTAGATTTTTAAGGTGATCGTCAATAAGAATATCCCCTTTCAGAATACTCTTTGCCCCACACATAATCATATTTTTCCAGTGAATAAAAGGAAAATGCTCGTTTAACCAGTCATGCTTGTCTTTTAGTGATGTAGGAAACTCCATAGCTGCAGAAGCTACAAAGACATCATATTTGTCATGTAAAGCTTCGACTACCTCCACGGCCCCTGGCATAACCGCGATATCCCTGAAAAAGCCAGGCTTGAAAATAACTCCTCTTATCTCTTTATAATTCTCTGCTATCTCATCCTGCCAGATAGTTCCTTCTTTAATTTGCTCTTTGGTGTAACTTGTACTAAAATGTTCATTGTAGGTTTGAAGAAATGCCAAAGCTGTATCTGCCATCACGTCATCCATATCTAAAAAAAGTACTTTCTTTTCAGGCATTTAGTTTTTTCTTAAAGATAATGCTTTTGAGAAAATCTGGATACTTTTCCTTCGCTATTTAACCCAGTAAAACTTAAGACCTCCTTTTCTCTGAAGCTCTTTTTTTTTGAAATGAACAATGAATTGCCGTAAAGCATATATATACTCAACTCCATTAAAAAAATTTGGAACAGTAGTTTTTGATATCCCATCCCGCATCCGAAAACAAAGGCACTACCCCTATCAAAACTCCAAGCATCTCTAAATACTTCTAAAGAACCTGAGGCATCAGCAGAAATATAGAAACCTTCTGGCAGACCTATTCTTTTACCCTTTGCTAAATCACGCTTTTAAAGAAAATACCATCTCAGTTGTGGATTTACAGAAAACTTGAGACTTTGATTAAGATAAAGCCTCTCAGAATAAATAGCTTCAGGACCTAAGAGAGGGTCTAGTATAAAAATCCCAATGGTAATATATCTCTCCCAAATGCCTCCATTTCAAAAGACCTCTGGAAGTATTGACCGTGCTATCTTGAGCAAAACTAGCATAAAAAATGAGACTAAGAAGTAGGGCTAACTTGTGCATAAAATTGACATCAACCTTAAGGCTGATATCCCAAAACTATCTTTTTAGATCGGATATAGTCTTCTTGATGCACATAAACGAAATAGTTACCGTCTTTTAGGCCCGTCAAATCGAAGTCGTGTAATCCCTTGTTATGAACAGCCTCTTGAAGGATTTTTCCTGGTAAGTCCTGCAATTGAAAAAGGGTCTCAAAGCCATCAGGCACCTTCACATATACTTTGGCATCTTCCTCGTTTAAATAAATGACCACGTCGTCTTTTTTCATATTATACACTTGAATTGGCAAAGATTGACGATAATCGAATAACTAACAACAATTTGGAGCATTGTATTACCTACCAAGCTCTAGGCAAAAGTAAAATCAGAAAGAAATGAAAGACTTCAAATGCTCATAAACCTTATGAATAGGTAGCCCCATCACAGTGTAGAATGAACCTTCAAGACTCCTGACTCCAACCATCCCTATAAAATCTTGGATCCCGTATGCTCCAGCTTTGTCCATAGGTTGACAGGTTTTAATGTAATAAGTTATCTCGGCATCAGTGAGTTTATTAAAATCGACTAGGCAGGTATCACTAAAACTAAATACTTCTAGTCCAAGTCTATAAGCGACTCCCGTGACCACGGTGTGCTTGTTGCCGCTAAGATTTTGAAGCATTTCTTTGGCTTCTCTTTCATCAGATGGTTTATTAAGCACTTGGCCATTCACGATAACAACAGTATCAGCACAGAGCACTATTTTATCCCTAAACTCTTCTCCAAATTCGGATAGTTTTTGCTTGGCTAAAAACACAGGAATTTCTTCAGCAAGCATATCTTCTGGAAAAGCTTCATCTGTAGGCTTTACCACCACAGAAAAACTAAAACCAGCGTTTTGCATTATTTCTTGCCTTCTAGGAGAGCCAGAACCTAAAATAAGGGGATAGGATAAAGTAAGCATATATAGAACTAAAGGAGTGCTTTTATTCGTTTATTGGTTTCAATTTAACTTGAAGACACATCTCTTCCTGATACCTCGAGTATCAGAAGTCTTCTAGACATTTGACAAAGTTATGACATTAGAAAAAGATATAAAGCAAACTCGGTCCTTTAAAAATCCAATCGAAAAGACGTTTGTAAACATCATGTTTACCAATAACAAAATTAGCAATAATCAATACAAGACTTTAAAACAATTTGACCTCACGTATCAGCAATTTAATGTCCTTAGAATTTTGAAAGGACATTCTCCAGAACCGATTACCATTAATGGCATCATAGAAAGAATGCTAGATAAGATGTCAAATGCCTCTAGGTTAGTAGATAAATTATTGAGTAAGAATTTTGTTAAGAGAAGCTTTAGAGAAGACGATAGGAGAGCATGTGACGTCACTATTACTGGAGAAGGAACAAGTTTCTTAAAAAAAGTAAATGACGCAATGAACTTGTCTGAATTTGTATCAAACGACATGTCAGAAGCAGAGTTAGAAACGTTAAACACTCTTCTGGATAAATTCAGAGGATTTTATGAAAAATGAAAAAAACTTTTAGAATAGTATTTTACTTTTTTGTCGGCTTTTATATATCGGGATGCTCCCAAGAGGATGTTGCTGTTGAAAATCAATACCTCAAGTCTGATGTGTTGGTAAGCACCTTAGAAAAAGAAGCCTTTAAAAGTCAAATCTCAGGTGCTTTTGGAGATAATTCGAGTCAGGTTCTTCTTTTTGTTCAGTCAGGCATAGAACAACATAGAATTACATATGAAACGAAAGATGCAAACGGAAATACGATTTTAGCTTCCGGGGCAGTCATTATTCCCACAGACTTCCCAAATAGCAGATTAGCAATTGGCGGCTTACACCACGGCACTTTAAATGACGAGGCCGATGCACCCTCTTATTTTAAACTAAATACAGAAACCAGTCTTGGGTCATTTTTGGCATCTACGGGTATAGTTATTGGAATGCCAGACTATGTGGGTTATGGCGAAAGTAAGAACCTTCCTCATCCATATGAGCACAATAGAGGTTTGGCAGAGCCTAATGCGGATTTCCTTTTAGCCGTGACAGAACTTCTTGAAGATTCGGAAATAGACTGGAACGGAACTTTAATGCTTGGTGGCTATTCTGAAGGAGGTTATGCTGCAATGGCTACCCACAAATGGATTCAAGAAAACCTAAGTAATAAACTTCGGGTCAAAATAGCCGTTTTAGGAGCAGGATCTTATAACAAAACGGCTACGTTTAAAAAAATATTGAATGAAAGCAGTAGCGGTAGTGTAGGGAATAATAGTTCATACCTATGGGTTCTAGAAACCTACAGAGAGATTTATAGTTTAGATAAGCCTAGTTCTTATTTTTTCAAAGAGCCCTATGCCTCCCTAATAGAAAAAAACGGCTATAATACTGAAATTGATGTAAGTTTTGATACCATTATTACAGACCAATTTAAAACAGATTTTAATACAAACGGCTATCCTGAACTGACAGCAGCGGTGGCAGATAATGATATATTTGACTGGAAACCTAATGCAAGTATAAAATTATATCATGGCGATAACGACACCTTTGTCCCATTTTTAAATTCTCAAACGGCTTTTGATGCTATGAAAAGGTATGGAACTTCGGATATCGAACTCATTTCTATAGATGGGGGTGATCATGGGACTTCTATACAAACGTATTTCCTTGGATTGCTCCAGCAGTTTACCATTAATAAAGGAGGAGATTAAGTCCGACTTAAGAACAAACATATCGTGTTTATGACTCGTTTTCTTTTGGATTGACTGAGAGTCGCTATTTTTGTCGAAATAAAACTACAAAAAATGTCGATAGTCAAAAAAGGATTTGTTCATACCGTTTTCTTCTGGTTAAAAGAAAAGTCTAATCTAGATCACTATAACAACCTTCACGAAGGGCTACTAAAATTAGCAGATAACGGACTGATGATAGATTCATATGTTGGCAAACCGGCCAAAACAGATAGAACCGTGATAGACTCTTCTTACGATTTTTCTATTACCCTCATTTTTAAGAACAAAGCAGACCAAGATACGTACCAAATTCATCCTCAGCATTTCGCATTTATTGATACCTGTGCTCAATATTGGGAAAGAGTAGTAGTCTATGATGCAGAGAGTTAGATTTCTATCATTGCTTTTATTAAAAACCCAACAAACCCTAAAATGACAAAGAAGCTTTTCCTCTTCATTTTTGCCGCATTCCTTTCTCATTCAGCGAAAGCCCAAAATGTCACCTTTGATGCCAAAGGCCTGCTATTCTTATCTGACGCAGATATGTCTGCCTTTGCACTAATGGATGGAAAACTTCAAAAATCAGGCACAAACGAAGACCAAATTTCAACCTTGACTTTTCCATTATCTTATGTTGAATCAGACCAAATAAAAAGTGATAAGGCTTCTAATTCTATCATAGGAACAAAGAGAACGGTTGCCATCACAAGCGACCAAAGACTCGCGTATGTTTTAGAAACCAAAGGAGAAACTGATTACGATGAAACATTTATAGAAAAAATGCCTGAGGGATTCCCAATTGGTAAGTATGTGACCGTAATAAATATTGAAGACCTTAGTAAACCTACTTCTTTATATAGGTTTCCTGTAGGTGAAAACCCCTCGTCCATAGCCCTTAGTCCGGATAATAAATACTTGGCAATAACCTGTGAAGAGTATGGGAAGGAAATTCAGATTTATGAAATAAGTCAAGGAGAAATGGGTAAACCTCTACGAATAATTAAAAAACCTCAAAACTTAGCTCCTGGTCGTATTGTAGATTTAGCTTGGCATTCTAGCGGGCAGTTTTTAGCCTATATAAATCAAGATGAGGCCAACTGTGGCCTAGTCAGAGTACTGAGAGATGGTCCTACACAACAAATTATTAGGTTAGAAACTATGGGATCCCCTGTTAAAATTGGAGGTAAACCTACGCTAGGAAAGTTTACGCCTGATGGCGAATATTTCCTAATTCTCGATCAAAAGAAAGATTGGATAGATAAAGACTTAAATGAGAAAGGTGAATTGTTTGTTGTTCGATTTAATACCTCAGAAGAACAAATGCACTCTCTGATTGCTAAAGCCAGTGTAGGAGAAAACCCTGTAGGTTTTGATATACACCCAGACGGAAATTACATTCTAGTTAACAATATCGAACGATCATTTTACTCTCCAGAAACTTATGCTTCCTCAGGAGAAGCTTCGCTATCTATACTCCGACTCGAATATGATGGTTCCATTGAAAACATCAAAGAATATCCTTTAGAAGGTATTTTACCAGCTTCTGCTGTATTCGATAAGACAGGAAAAAACATTGCATATTCCGTATATCAGTACCCGACATTCGGGTTTTCTTTTGGAGGTATTGAATTCTTGAACTTCGATCCTCTTTCTAAAGAAATAATGACACCCCAAAAAGGGAAAATTCATGTCCCTAGAGGCGTCAATAGCATTAGAGCAATAAAGGAATATTAAAGAATATCTATAATTACCATTTACTTGGCAATCAATTCGACATATCTCGTAAATTTGAGGACTCTTTTCTAAATTATTTTAATAACTATGCTCTCAGATACGCTTTTCGAGTCTCCCCAGACTTTAGTTGACCTAAAGAAGAGAAGAAGTTATACTCAGATTTTAACTTTTCTTTATAGAAACGGGAGCAGCTCTATTGCTCTTTTGGCTAAAGAGCTTCATACTAGCGTCCCCTCTGTAACCTCTATGCTGGCTGAACTTATTCAAAACGATTGGGTAAAAGAGACCGGATCTGCCAAAACAAAATCTGGGCGAAGGCCCGTTTTTTATGATATCCAGGGTGCCAAAAAAGTTATCTTAGTTATTGATGTAACCATTTATGCTACTAACTTTATTTTTGTCAATCTCAAAAACGAAATTATCTCTAAGACCGCCTTTAAAATTCATATTCAGGAAGAAAACTATTTGACATCTATCTATCAGGAATTAGATGATTTATTAGAGACAAATAGTAAAACTTGGGCGATTGGTATTTCTGTACCAGGTCTTATAGAAACCACACGAGGAATAAATCATTCTTATGAAAATCTAAATAAAGATGGTCGATCCTTCTCACAATTCTTAAGCGACAAATATAATTTTCCAGTTTTTAGCACTAATGATACTGGAGCTTCACTGCTTGGTGAACACCATTTTGGACTTGCTAAAGACAAACATAATGCCCTCTTAGTAAATTTAGATTGGGGTGTTGGGCTTGGGATTTTGCATAATGGTATTATCGTTAAAGGAGCAGATGGCTTTGCGGGTGAAATAGGACATATTCAAGTGGATCCAGGAGGCGTACTTTGCCAGTGTGGAAAAGTAGGCTGTCTGGAAACAGTGGCATCAGCTTTTGCCTTAATTAGAAAGGCTCACGAAGGTATCCGTGAAGGAAAAGCCACTTCCCTATTGAATCTAAGAAAAGAGATAAAACTTCAAGATATTATAGATGCCGCTAACAAAGGAGATGAATTTAGTATTGATATTATGTATGATATAGGCCGTGAATTAGGCAAAGGACTCTCCATCGCCGTTCACCTTTTTAACCCAGAAATCATCATAGTAGATGGCATTCTTAAAACCGCCGGAGATTTAATAGTTTCTACTCTCAAACAGTCAATTCAGAAATATTGTCTTGTCCCTTTTAAACAAAATTTAGAAGTCCTTATATCTCCTTTAAGTAAAGAAGCCAAGGTCTTTGGAGTTAAATCATTCGTTTTCCAGAAGATGATGGAATTTTATGCTCGGTAAGAACAGGAAATAATTAAATTTGTAAAACAATAACCTTCCGAATGCAAACTTTAAGTACACGGCATTTATTAGGAATTAAGCATCTCCAGCCATCTGATATTGGGCTTATTCTGGAAACAGCTAAGGAATTCAAGGAAGTTATAAATAGACCTATCAGGAAGGTACCTTCTCTTAGAGATATAACTATTGCTAATGTTTTTTTTGAGAATTCTACTCGAACGCGTCTTTCTTTTGAATTAGCAGAGAAAAGACTTTCTGCGGATGTTATCAATTTCTCTTCGGCTTCTAGTTCTTTAAAAAAAGGGGAAACACTTCTAGATACTGTCAAAAATATCTTAGCTATGAAAGTGGATATGGTAGTGATGCGTCACAGTAGCCCAGGATCTCCAGATTTTTTGGCCAAAAACATTAAGGCGAACATCATAAATGCTGGTGACGGTACTCATGAGCACCCTACTCAGGCCCTTTTAGATGCCTACTCCATGCAAGAACAGGTAGGTGATTTGAGTGGTAAAAAAGTAGCTATCATTGGAGATATTCTTCATTCAAGAGTAGCTCTTTCCAATATTTTTTGTCTCCAAAAGCTAGGAGCTGAAGTTTGTGTTTGTGGTCCAAATACACTTATTCCTAAACACCTGCCCAGCTTAGGTGTAAAAGTAATGCACGACGTAAAAGAGGTTTTAGCTTGGTGTGATATTGCCAATGTGCTACGCATACAGCTTGAGCGGCAGCAAATAAAGTACTTCCCATCACTCAGGGAATACACCCTTTTTTTTGGTATCAATAAAGCCATGCTAGATGAACTAGATAAAAAAATAGTCCTCATGCATCCAGGCCCTATTAATAGAGGAGTAGAATTAAGCTCTGACGCCGCAGACTCTGAGCATTCGATAATCTTGAATCAAGTAGAAAATGGTGTGGCTGTGAGAATGGCTGTACTTTACTTATTAGCTCAAAAAAACTAAATGGATTTTTCAGCACACCAACACATAGTAGAAGGACTCAAAAGTAAATTTGGAGAAGAAAGTATTCTAACTAATAAATCTGAGAGCATCCAGCCTTATATAATTATTGACAAAAACCATATTTTAGCTTTTTGTGATTTTTTGTATAAAGATCCTTTATACTACTTTGACTTTTTAAACTGTATCACGGCCATAGATAATGGCGAAGAGGATGGTACCTTTGAATTATGGTATCATTTGACATCTATTCCATTTGAAAAGTCCTTTATAATTAAAGTACTGATAGAGCGTACCTTAGACGTTCTGCCCACTATTCACTCTTTAGAAAGCATTTGGAAAACGGCGGATTGGCATGAGAGAGAGACCTACGATTTGTTCGGAATAAATTTCCTAAACCATCCAGACCTGAGACGGATTCTATTACCAGCTGATTGGGAGGGCTATCCACTCCGAAAAGATTATGTAGAACAAGAAAAATACCACGGCATAAAGGTCAAATATTAATGGCTCTCATTGGTCTTCTCACTGACACACACGGTTACCTAGACCCTACGATTCTTTCTCATTTTCAAGACTGCGACCAAATTTGGCACCTTGGCGATATAGGCGATCAGGCAATATTGGACACTTTGCAAAACTTAAAACCTATGCGGGCTGTTTTTGGTAATATAGACAGTAAGGAAATTCAGTGGAGATATAAGGAGAATGAAATAATAGAGCTCGAAGGTCTTCGTTTTTTACTTAGACACATCGCAGGCAAACCACCTAAATATACTAAAGAGACTGAAAGAATCTTAAAAGAGGAAGGTATCGATGTTTTAATCTGTGGGCATTCCCATCAAAAAACGGTACAAAAAGATAGAAGAACCGGTATGGTGTTTATAAACCCTGGAGCAGCTGGTAAACAAGGTTTTCA
>JBNMFK010000102.1:0-11850 GCA_051269965.1 Algoriphagus sp.
CGAGAAAAATGAGATTTTGGCTTTATACTTAAATGCAGTAGATTTTGGAGATAACACATTTGGTATTAAGCTGGCTTCTGAGCATTTTTTCTCAAAAAAGCCGAAGGATTTAGAGTTACACGAAACAGCACTTCTGATAGGTATTTTGAAAGGAACAAACTATTACAGTCCAAAAAGAAGACCAGAAAGAGCATTGGAAAGAAGAAATGTGGTGTTGGAGCAAATGCTGAAGTATAGCGATATTGATAGCGTAACGTTCAAAAAAGCGATAAAAAAACCATTGGGTCTCAAGATTACAGAAATCACCAAAACGGAGTCCAGTGCACCTTATTTTAGAACCATGCTTCGTCCTATTTTGGTGAAGTGGTGCGAAGAAAATGATTTTAACCTGTTTGCTGATGGTTTAAAAATTTATACAACCATTAACTCTAAAATGCAAATTATGGCAGAAAAGGCCGTGGAAGAGCATCTATCAGAAATTCAACGAACATTAGATAGTGAGCAAGGGTTCTATAAATATTCGTTTGATAAGAGAATAGCGAAAGAAAGAGCTATTTATAAAAGGGAAAATCCGAAAGTGACGGATATACCCAGAACAGCCGGTGAGTTAGTTTTGGAAAAGCTTGTTAAAGCCTCTGTTACTTATAAAGGCTTAAGAAAAGCTGGCCTTAGCGAAGAAGACATCATTGAAGCTATGGCTAAACCTCATAACACAGTAATGGCTACACATAGCGGAGAAAAGAGACTGGTTATTTCTTCTTTGGACTCTGTAAAGTATATGTCTCAGTTTTTACAAGCTGGCTTAGTAAGTGTAGATCCTACAAATCTTTATGTCAGAGCCTACGTAGGAGGAAGTAATTATGATTATTTTAAATACGACCATGTAGCTCAAGCAGGTAGACAGCCAGGAAGTGCTTTCAAGCCTATTATTTATGCTGCTGCTTTAGAGAATGGTTATCCGCCTTGTACCAGCATTATAGATCGGCCATTCAGTATTGAAACTACTATTGGAGGTAAGGAAGCTACATGGGCTCCTAAAAATTCTAGTGGATGCTATACGTATGCTCCGGTGCATTTGAGAAGGGCTTTAGGCAATAGCATCAACTCTATTGCTGTAAGAGTGATGCAAGATATAAAAACAGATAGGGTCATTGCGATGGCAAAGAAACTAGGGATTCAGTCAAAACTAGACAATAACCTTTCTCTGGCCCTAGGAAGTAGTAATGTTACTTTGATGGAATTAACTCGAGCATATGTGCCCTTTACTAATCAGGGGAAAAGTGGTGACTTTGTCATGATTGATAGAATTGAGGATAAGAATGGAGAAACTGTTTTCCAGCATAAGCCTGCTATGAAACAGGTTATGGCTCCAGATAAGGCTTATGAAATGTCTTACCTCTTAAGAGGTTCTGTGGAAGAAGCCGGTGGCACAGCTAGAAGACTTTATAATTATGGACTCCCAAATGGTAGTGAAATTGGAGGGAAAACAGGTACGACAAACGACTATGTAGACGCGTGGTTTATTGGAGTTACGGCAAATTTAGTAACTGGGGTTTGGGTAGGCTGTGACGACAGTCGGATACACTTTACTTCTGGAAATGGAGCAGGGGGAAGAGCCGCTTTACCTATTTTTGGCAGGTACATGCAAGCGGTTTATGCTGATAAAGAAGTAGGCCTGGCTAAGGTCAAATTTGAAAAACCAGGGAATTATGATAAGCTTCTAAATTGCCATTACGTGTCCCTGGTGATAGATTCTATAGCAGTAGATAGCTTAGTAGTAAGTTTGGATTCACTTCCCAGCATCAGAAATGAAGAATTAAGGTCTTTAGACGTTCAAGAACTTGATCTTAAAAGACCAAACATAGAATTATAATCAATTTTATGGCTACACTAAATTCGATTAGTACACAAAAAGAACCTTATTAAAATGTCTCTTGTAGAAGCTTAATTTATTATTTAAATGCTCATTCCTTGAATACAAAGTATTTAATCTAAAAAAACTATATTTGTAGTCCTGTAAATTACAACCATGGCAAACATTAATTTAACTGTAAATAACACCCGTTATAAAATTGAGGCAGAAGAAGATATGCCTTTACTTTGGGCAATTAGAGACTTGGTGGGTCTTAAAGGAACAAAATATGGCTGTGGAATAGCTCAGTGTGGGGCGTGTACTGTTCATTTAGATGGCATGGCAGTGAGAAGCTGTCAAATGCCTGTGGGCTCTATTTCTAAGAAACAAAAAATCACAACTATAGAAGGTATCGGCTCCGAGGAAACTCTTCATGCGGTACAGGATGCTTGGGTAGAAGAGCAAGTGCCACAATGCGGTTATTGCCAATCTGGCCAAATAATGTCTGCTGTAGCTCTTTTGGAGCAAACGCCAAAACCAACAGAGGAAGATGTTACAGGCTATATGAATGGAAATTTATGCCGTTGTGGTACGTATGATAGAATCAAAAAAGCTATCAATAGAGCATCGGGTCAGTTATCAACTGAAGAAATGGGAAAACGATAAAATCATGAATAATAAAAATACAAGAAGAGACTTTCTGAAAGTTTCATCCATCGGTAGTTTAGGATTGGTTTTAGGCGTTAATTCAATAGCTAATGCTGTTCCTGTAAAGAAAATGACAGCCAAAGTGATGGAATTAGAGATAAATCCATTCATTATTATTTCTACAGACGATACCATTACGCTGGTTAATAGTCGGCCAGATATGGGACAAGGTTCTACGCAAGCTGTGCCGTCTATTTTGGCAGAAGAGCTGGAAGTAGATTTGAGTAAGGTTAAAATAATTCAGTCAGATGGAAGAGCTAAATATGGTTCACAGCAGTCTGGAGGAAGTAGCACAGTAAGAGGGCTATGGACTAATTTGCGTAAGACAGGTGCTGCCGCCAAAGAGATGTTGATAGAAACTGCTGCCAAAAGGTGGGAAGTGCCTATAGACCAGTGCTATGCCGAAATGGGCAAAGTGTATTTTAAAGACTCTGAGAAGGTATTTACATACGGAGAATTGGCTGAAGAAGCCAACCTTCTAGAAGTGCCAAAGAATCCAAAATTAAAAGACTCGAAAGATTTTAAATATTTGGGCAAATTCCATAAGCGATTAGATGTACCTAGCCGTGTGACAGGAAAAGCCGTTTTCGGAATTGACGTAGTGGTACCAGGCATGCTTTATGCAGCCAGTGTGCATGCTCCGTCTATTGAAGGGGAAATTGTAAGTATAGATGATTCCGCTGCCTTAGAGGTGACTGGTGTGAAGCATATAGTACGTTCAAAAAGCTTTTACCCCGGTGGCGAGAATGAATCTGTAGCAGTGGTGGCCACCAATTATTGGTCGGCCTTTAAAGCCAGTAGATTACTAGATATCACTTGGTCAAATGCTGATTTGGCGAAAACCTTAGACTCTAACAAGTATGTGGCAGACATGTACAAAGCTGCCGAGTCCGAAGGAGTTCGTTCTGAAGAGGATGGTGATTTCAATGCGTATTACAAGGCTTCAGAAAATACCTTAGAAGGTATTTATGAAACACCATTTTTAGCTCACGCGGCTATTGAGCCCGTTAATGCAACGGCTCATGTGAAGCCAGATGGTTCTGTGGAGGTTTGGGCACCTATTCAAGGGCCAGACGGAGCCATAGGAGATGCGGCTACAGTATTGGGTATTTCACCAGAAAAAGTAAAAATTAACCCAACACTTTTGGGAGGTTCTTTTGGGCGTAAAGCCTTCATGAATTTCATGAAAGAGGCCATTGATATTTCTAGGCAAGTGGAGGCCCCAGTGAAATTAATTTGGGCTAGAGAAGAAGATATGGCTCAGGGACCTTACAGACCAGCCATGTTAAGCAAAATGCAAGGTGTGATTGGCAAAGGAAATAGTTTGGCGGCATTAAGTCATCAGGCCATTGGTGAGTCTATCCAAGGGCAGCATTGGAACGCTTTGATGCCTTATCAAGCGGATGGATGGCTCGCGGGAGAATTGGCTAAAGAAAATCATAAATATAATTTTGGTGTACACAAAGTAACTTACAGCAGAGTAGAAACGTCTATTCCTATTTTATGGTGGCGATCTGTGTATGCTTCCAACTTTGGCTGGGGACAAGAGTGCTTTATTGACGAAATGGCTCATAAGGCTGGAAAAGACCCCATTGTCGCCAGAAAGGAATTGTTAAAAGGTAATGAAAGGGATTTAAAGGTTATTCAAAAGCTAGAGGATGTCTTGACCACTTACGGAGAATTACCATCAGGACATGCCAGAGGTGTGGCTATGTTCCGTTCTTTTGCTACCATGAGTGCAGCTGCTGTGGAGGTAAAAAAAGGCGAAAATGGTGTGGAAATCGTCAAAGTAACTTCGGTAATAGACTGCGGTCAGTACGTAAATCCCGACCATGTAAAAGCTCAAACAGAAGGGAATATAGTGATGGGGATTTCTGCAGCTGTAAAAGGCGGAATAACTTTCACCAATGGTAAATGCGACCAAAGTAATTTCCATGATTATCAGTTTATGCGTATAGCAGAAATGCCAAAAGTAGATATACACATCATAGAAAACCTAGAAGCACCTGGAGGCGTAGGGGAGCCAGGTTTACCGCCAATAGCTCCAGCTCTAGGAAATGCCATTTATAATTTAACCGGCGAAAGACACAGGAAATTGCCTTTGGAATTGAATGCTTAAAACAGCGGCAGACTTTTTTTAGGACAAAAGAAAATATCTTTTAAACCCGTGAGCTTTTACTTACGGAATTTTTGTTTAGCTGTATTTATTGGGGAAGTTTTTTTAATATGTTCTTGTGAATTACGACTGCAAAACTTCTCAGTTTATGTTGAAACAAGGGATTTAGTCGCCTAAATCAGTAATCTTAAGTTAACAAACTTAAAGTTATTATTCGGTGACTGCGCTTGTTTTAAAAACAAATATTAAGCTTGGTCGAAATGTGGGTCGAGAGCCTCTACCCTCCTCTTAGTTTTATCTGTCAGACAGCCCGCAGGTCAAATATGTAGGACTTCAAGAGAATATTTATTTCAGTTTTTTGCCTCGGAAGATTGGTTCGAATCCGGACCCAACCAGAACTTTTTAAAAAATAGTCCATATCTTGCAAAACAAGGTCATTCAGACAGTTCATGGGACAAAAATTCAGACTTCATTTCCAGTTAAAGTCTATAATGAGATTTTACCAAGTTCGCCAGGTCTAACTTTGGTCCGACCATAATTATAAAGAAAAACGCAAATACAGCGGCGGCTATAGTGCCCACCAAAGGGCTATCTCAAACTGCCTTGAAAGTAGTTAAATGCTACATTTGAATGAGAAATAGAATTAAGCAGATGATGGCAACCCTTTTGGGTTTTAAGCATTATTTGGTTGAAATTTTCAAAATGATATGTATACGATTTACATTTATAAAAACCTTAGTTTTTATATGCCTTGAGACGATCTTGAACAAATTCATCTTTTGACTTTACTCGGTTTAAGAAATAGTAAGCTTTCTTTGAGACAAAGTGGTTTTCATTATCCAAAATACTCGCCACTGCCCTACAAGTTTCAAGGTCATAGATACTATGTAGGGAGTACAAGTCTAGAATGTCCTCTAACTGCTGTCCATTTATTTGTTTCAAAAGCTCTCTAGAGGAACTTACAAGCTTAGGACTGAGCAGAGGAGACTGCATCAATGTTTTGAGCAACTCTTTTTGAATACTGTGATTGGCATTCTTATAAAGAGAAAACAAACGCTCTTGAAATTTAAAACTATTTAAATGAACAGCTTTAATAGCATGGATGGCAGTATAAGACAAATAAAAATCGTCTGAAGTAATGATTTTTAATAATTCTTTTTCTAAATCTGGCGTAATAGGCAGAGAGCTATCCATTTTATGCAATGCCCAAATCCTATCAAAGCTTTCTGGGCTTTGTAAGATTAGATGAATCAAGTTGGGGGTTAACTGTTTTTCTGTATAATCTGAGACGAAATCCATAGTTGGACCATTTACAATATTCCATAATTTATAAGTTGTATAGGCCGCACCTTTCACCACCATTTCTGCCAAACTTTTTGAAGTCGCACCTGAAACTGCATCCAAATCTTGATGTTTAAGGCTTGGTTTTTCTATGAGATCTTCAAATGAAACAGCATCCAGGGGAATTGAAGAATTCGCCAATAAAGCATGGAGTCTTTGATATTCGCTTTCCACAAATGGCTCATGGTCTTGCTTACTTAAAAATTCTCCTTCAGGCAATTCAAAGCCTAAATAGCGACCTGTAATATTCCAATAAATAATGATATCGAGCTTTCTACATTCTTTATCAAAGCAAACATTGTCCCTTATTATTTTGCGGTAATGCAGTGGAATACCCTCCTTAGATTTTTGAAGATAAACGGATTCATGTGTAATGCTGTCTTTTATAGTTTCTTGGAACGAACCTTCAGTGGCAAAGCTCGCATTTAGGGTAGAAGCTTTCATGTACTTTATATGTCGGGACTCTTGCAAAAAAGAGCTCAAAAGTATACCCACAAATAAGTATTTTAAAAAGTTTGAAAGAGATATCTTCATCATTAAGTATCTCTAAGATTTTAAGGGAACAATGGCTCCATGCTTTTCCAACAATTCTTTGATTTCATTAAAATTAACTTCTTGAGGAGAGATTCCTTGTCTACTCGCCAGCACAGCTGCCGCAGCGGCAGCTTGGCCCATTCCCATACATGATGCTTGTACCCTTAAAGCTGAATTCGCCAATCTGTCACTACTCACACAGCGGCCTGCTACCAAAAAGTTTTGGCTTCCTTTTGGTATCAATGATCGCAATGGGATACTGGCTACCACATCTGGTTTAAGAAACTCCTGATAGATAGATTTACCATCTCTATGTAAATCTACAGGATAAAAAGAATGTGAAACCGCATCATCAAACACCCTTCCTGACGTATAATCTGTTTGATTTATTTTGTACAAACCATCTATCCGAAAGGTTTCTCGCACTGCCGTTTCCGTTTTTAAATCTACAATTTTCAAATGCTCACACCCTGGTAAGGATTTAAGGGTTCTTACCAAGTTTAACAAGGTTTTTCTACCCATGTTATTGGCGTCCGTATGACTTTCTGAAGTGGTAGAATCAGCTCCTTTGACATATACATAGCTATAGGGTACGTATGTATGTTCTCGGCTTTCTCTTTCCGAATTTTCTAGCATATTTTGTCTTAAAATGCTTTGGTATTCTTTGGGTATTTTATTTAAATCAAGCGAATTATAGTCATATCCTCCCAATCGGAAGACCAAGGAGCCTGGCTGCGTATCCTCTTCTCTGAGCACATCATAACCAGCCATGGAGGCAATCAAGGCATTTCCTGTACAATCAATTATTTGATTGCAAGAAATGGTTGTTTTAGTTCCTTTTCCAACGGTCTCTACAATCCATTTTCCGTTCTGAAATTCAATTTTTGTTGGTGTCTCGTAATAACGGATTTTTACTCCTGCGTCCAAACACTTCTCTTCAGCAAGTAAAGTATATAGGGAAGCGTTTACCGTTACTTGATGTTTCCAATGCCGATCTGGGACAATTGAAAAATTTGGCAATTTGTCGCCATTCAACGTTACACAGTCCATCACTAACTCCCATCCGATTCCCCCAATAATTTGTTTTCCCCAAGCATGAAAAATACCGGGAAATGAAACTCCACCAGTAGTCGTAGTGCCACCCAACTGACTTCCACTTTCTATCAAAGTGGTTTTTGCCCCAGCTCTGCCAGCCTGTATCGCGGCTATGGTACCGGCAGTACCACCGCCAACTATTAAAACCTCTGTTGTTAAACTTTGTTGCTTTACTGCATATGTTGGAACTAAGGATTCCTTATTGGCGAAAGATGGTGTAACTACTCCAAGCGAAGCTACGCCCATAGACTTTAATATTGATCTTCTTTTCATGATGGAATAAGGTTGATTTGGGCTTTAACTAAAACATCAAATTAGCTTTTTTACACTAATTAATCAAATAGTATGAGTAGGACACTCTAAATTATTCCTTCAAGCCTACGGATTTATCGGGTATTTATAGGTCAGATTAACCTCTTGTGATGTCTTTTGTCTAATCAAAAACGACGTCTTCAGTCATTTCATCTATCTTGAAGGGGACACGGAGGCCTGTAATGATTAGGATTTAGAACGCTGCTTCGGTATTAGGAAATTGTTTAGTAGCGAAAGGCCGCTGGGGCAGCAATGCGAGAGGCTGCGAATGGAATCGTCTAATATGAATGCCATTTTAGCGATAGAATTTATGCCGTAAAGAAGACCGATTTTTGGCAATCTTTTGCAAGTGCATGTTAACATCCAGTTATTGAATGCGGTAATCCAAAGAGAAAGGAATTTGTTTCAAATAGTTTGCCATTATCCCTTGGAATTATTGCAAAAAAAGCCCAAAAATCATAAAATGATAATTAATTAAAATACCTATATTTCAATTTTTATAGCCGTATTTTTGGGTGTTTATTCCAGTTCCGCACAGAGGCTCAAATAATATTTGATACAGATATGGAATCAGATGTGGATGCACTTGTATGGACTCGGGGCTAACGGCGAAGCTAAAATACTGGAAACAATGGTTTGTAGTTTGAATACTTGAGCTTTGCTAACCGTTGATGCTATTTATCCCAATTTCAAGCAAACGGACAATTCTATCGTTGCGGTTAAAATATTTGGGGTTTATAGAAACCCTAAGTACGGAAAACTAGATCGGAGGAAGTTCCTCAAAGACTCTGACTTAGGAGTAAATACCCTTGACACTTTAGTACTTTATATAGAACTATTGAGTACTCAATAAGACACAAGTGTCGCGACTTTAACGGTAGGCTGTTTATCAAACCTTCTTATCAGGTACACCAGACAATGTAAGTCCACTAAAGGGTATAGAACTAGTGAAACAAAAGGTAAAACATTTGGATATCTGGGTGGCAGATGCCCTTTTTCTCAAGACACTGGAATATGGGATGATTTTAAGGTAGATCCTGTTGCGATCTTAAAAGTGAGCAAAATTAGGCCAACGCTCATCATAGTTATTGGTGATGGAAACTTTGCCGCCCTCATCACGACCGGAAGTCTCTTTTTTAACAATAAGTCTAAAACTGATCTTGTTGCCAGGTCATATGACATTTTTCTAGGAGGTTGGAATAGAGATTGTCACCACAGTGCCGATCTGATAGCCGTATATGTCGCTGTAAGAGGATATAAGGAATCCTTTAAACTAGATACTCAAGATTATAACTATATTTTGAAGACGGTACATTTTGTGGCGTTTTCAGCCCAATGACCCAGACATTAGTTTGTTAATGAATTCAAAGAAGGTGTTTCCTTGGCAGTCGTAGCTAATGAATGTGATAATCTAATGAACCTCGCGAATAGAGAAATGAAATAAGAGCGTGAGGTTGATGTTTTGATTACTCAACATTTTCATTATACATCTATTTTTTTATATGATTCTAGCCTTTCATCAAATCGCTTATCTAAAAGATTCAATCTTTTAAGTTTAGTACCGCAAACAAAGTAAACATGGTTAGAGAACGATATTTCTGTTCCTTCGGCGTTTATGGAAACAACTTCGGTTAATACTTGATCTGCATTTTCCCAAGCAATTTGTAATTTGTTAGTGGATTTGTCAAAAGTCCAATTACCCTTGACATAGGTCTTGTTGTCTTGACCTAATGCTGTGGCAGTTCCATCTTCCCTAAATAAAATTTCAACACGGCACGCTAGGCTATTTTCACTTTGCCAAAAATAACCGTTCGTAGTTAACTGCTTTTCAACAGTATCTAATTGTTCTTGAGTTATTTTTACAAAAGTTTTCTTGTCGCTAGTCTTATCGTCATTACAGCTAAATACTATAATAGATGTGAATAGGATGGTAAAGAATTTAAAGTTGTTCATTGTTTTTGTTTGTTGCTTACTCTATTCGGATTTCAGCGTTTATTTTGCGGTGTCGGTAATACTTTCTGGAGATAGCCAGATTTGACTTGCACTTGTTTTAAGGTCTTCAAACGTAGTATGTGATAGACCGGTATTTAGGTGTTCCTTATTAGTATTAATTTGTTGATTTTACAGCTAAGTTTTGATGAATTTTATTTGTTATTCGTTCAGCTCAATATACGGGATTAAACCTACCTTTCCTCCTAGCGGTGGAGAAATCGGGCTTCACATAAGGGTTATGCAAGTGTTTTTTCCTGAAATTCGGTTTTATTAAACAGCATTGCAATAAGGAAAGACTATTCTGATCTTGAACGTAGGTCGCCTGGACGTAGGTCGCCTGGACGCAGGTCGCCTGGACGCAGGCCGCCTGGACGCAGGCCGCTCTCTCAAGCGGACAATGGGTGTATTTATTTGAAGAAGGAGCCGATTTTGTTATCATGGGAAAAACGGGTGAAACAAGTTTTTTGGATAAATTCATTGGTAGCACTGCGGAATATATCATCATGAATATTAAGGTTCCACTGCATGTTGTTCCTGAAATGGCAAAATCCATCATTTTTGAAGGAATTCAATACGCTACATAATTGGAATATGATGAAGAAGAAATGTTGGAGAAAGTCTTCGTCGTCGGTCGAAAACTTGAAGCTGAAGTAGAGATCGTCAATGTCTCCTCTGATAAGCAACTCACTCTCATCGATAATGGTAAACTCATAAAAGGTATGAAAAAAGCCTTTCCTTATGAGGACCTGAAGACAACGTCTATAAATTCTAATGATATAGAAGAAGCTATATAGGTACTGGTAAACACGGCTTTCGTAGTTGCTTCTCACCATAGGGACTTCTTAGATGGTCTTCTTAAGCCAAGTGTGAGTAAAAGCCTTATTGCAAAAACTACTGTGCCAACTTTTATGTATCATTGACTAATAAAGGAATTAGAATAAATCATCGTCTGGCTCTAAGAGGTATTGTTATCCTTGTATTTAGCTGTTTTTAAACTGATTTTGAAGCTATCCGTATCTGAATTATAACGATTGTATGTGTTCGAGTTGAAGCATCATTTTAAAGGGCTATTCCTAGCGACCACGAGGTTTTTTGTTTTGAAAGGGGATTTATTTTCGCTTCGTACGTTTTCTTTTCCACTTCCAATATTTCCTAAAAGGGACACGGGAGTATTTAAAAGTTTGGGAAGTAAAGCTATTCTTTAGCAGGTAAAAGTTGAGTATGATAATACTCCATTTACAAGTTGATACCGAAAAACAAAGCAGCTAGGTTTGTTTCCAAGAACCTAGCTACTTCATTAATATTAAACCTTTACAACAGCTGAATGAACAGTCTTTTTACTATTGGAGGTCCAGCAAGTGACTCTCCCGGAAGGTATATTTATACCAATGTTTGAGCAGTTCAAATTCTTCTTTGTTTGAATACCTCAAAGCTTTTTTAAGTTCTCTGTTAAGAATGCTTCACTTTATCTAAAATCGGTTTGTAATATTCTAGGCTTATAGAAATGTTACTATGCCGGTATTCATATAGTATTCCATTCCTACTGTCATGATCTCTCGCATTTCTTTAGGTATTGGACTATTTTGTATTATTTGATTCATGGTATTAAGAATATTATTCTCACAAACTGATATGAACAAATTCAAGACTTGAACTCTTTTTTACCTTGAAATTCTTGGCTCATCTCCACGGCAGGGTTTATTTTTGATAACATACCGCATATGTTCCAAGCTCAATCTTATCTATAGCCAGTTGTGCCGCTCCACAACTTACGAGGATAAGTATGGAGCCGGCAACCTTACAGCCAAACTCCATACCTCCCAAAATATCCTCGTTCATAAAATTTCCTATAATTCTAGCGACAAATATATCTCCGATACCTTTGTCAAAAACGTCTTAC
>JBNMFK010000103.1:0-11795 GCA_051269965.1 Algoriphagus sp.
GAAGTGTTCACCACCAGAATTGACACCATTTATGGGGTAAGTTTCATGGTATTGGCCCCAGAACATGAATGGGTAGATACTTTAACTACATCAAGTCAAAAGGCCGAGATAGAAGCATATAAATTAGAGACCCAAAAACGATCGGAATTAGACCGTATGTCTGATGTTAAAACGGTTTCAGGGGCTTTTACCGGATCGTATTGTGTTAATCCAGTGAATGGCGAGCAGGTATCAATTTGGATTGCTGATTATGTGCTAGCAGGTTATGGAACAGGAGCCGTGATGGCCGTTCCCTGCGGTGACCAAAGAGACTGGAATTTTGCCAAACATTTTAATTTACCAATTCCAGCTATTTCTGACGTTCAGGTCCACCTAGACGAAGCGGCTGACGCTTCAAAAGAAGGAAAATATATCAATTCCGGCATGATTGACGGCATGGGTTACCAAGAAGCTGTTGATACCTTGATAAACTGGATTGAAGAAAATAAAGCGGGAAAAGGAAAGGTTAATTTCAGACTTAGAGATGCCGTTTTTGCTCGCCAGCGATACTGGGGAGAGCCAGTACCTGTCTATTTTAAGGAGAATGGTCTACCCTATCTAGTTGATGAATCTGATTTGCCAATCATACTTCCCGAAATTGACGAATATAAACCCACGGAAACCGGTGAGCCACCCCTAGGACGTGCAAAAGATTGGAAATATAAGGATAAGTTCGACTTTGAAATGTCAACGATGCCGGGCTGGGCTGGGAGTAGCTGGTATTGGTACCGCTACATGGATGCTAAGAATGACAATGCCTTTGCTTCCAAGGAAGCTTTGGATTATTGGGAGGATGTAGATTTATATGTAGGTGGTACAGAACATGCTACAGGTCACTTATTGTACAGCCGTTTTTGGAATAAATTTTTGAAAGACAAAGGCTTTGTTAAAAAGGAAGAATTCGCCAAGAAACTCCTCAATCAAGGGATGATTCAGGGTGTAAGTGCCTTTGTATATGGATACAGCATGAATATTAATCTTGGCAGTTCTGATTTGGCTAAAATTCCGGATGGCTTTAAAATTTTACCCAAATTAATTCTTCCTAAATCATCTTACGATAACTTTAAAAAAGGTGTCAAAGACGATATCTTGGATTTACTTATTTCAAAACATGTTAAAACGTTTAAAGAAATCGGTATTGAAGTAGAGATAAAGCAGGAACTTTCTACATTCTTCCCACTTCACGTTGATATAGAACTTGTAAATCCAATTACTAATGAATTGAATTTAGAAGAATTTAAAGTTAGTAATCGATACAAAAACTTGCTCATTGATGACATAATTACTGATGATGGTGGTAAATACATCTGTGGAAGTGAAGTAGAGAAGATGTCTAAATCCAAGTTCAATGTTGTGAACCCAGATACCTTGGTGGAACGCTATGGAGCAGACACCCTTCGGCTATACGAAATGTTCTTAGGTCCTTTAACAGAGGCTAAACCGTGGGATACGAAAGGCATAGAAGGTACTTATCGCTTTTTAAAGAAGCTTTGGAAGTTGTTCTTTGACCAAGATGGTAATTCCTTGGTGATAGATGAAAAACCTTCAAGTGAAGAGCTCAAAGCTCTTCATAAGGCTATAAAAAAAGTGGGTTCCGATATTGAGAATTTCTCTTTCAATACCTCCGTAAGTACATTCATGATTTGTGTGAATGAACTCACTGATTTAAACTGCCATAAGAAGGATATATTAAACGATCTTATGGTCATTTTATCTCCATACGCTCCTCACGTAGCTGAAGAGTTGTGGGCTGCCTTGGGAAATAAAGCTGGCTCTGTCACCTCTCAGACGTTCCCAGATTTTAATGAGGAATACTTGAAGGAAGATTCCATAGAATATCCAATCCAAATAGGAGGAAAAGTTCGCGTTAAGCTAAGTTTCCCCGCTGAAACCTCAAAAAAAGACATTGAAGAGGCCGTCTTAGCCAATCAAGAAGTTATCAAATGGATGGATGGCAAACCTCTTAGAAAGATCATTGTTGTCCCTAAGAGAATTGTCAATGTGGTGATCTAAACAGTATACAGTTCTAAAATGTTTCGGAGTATTTTACTCCGAAACATTTTGTTTTACGGCATTCCAGTTTTGATAGATTACAGGAACAGAGTAAAGCTCTTTTAATTGAGCACCAAGCTCAAATTGAATAGACTTTTCTATGGAGGTGAAATTAGCTGCCTTGGTTATAAAAGTGAGCTTGTGAACTCTTTCTTTCACTATTTCCCCACCCTCCATAATATAGTGCTCACGACTCCAATCTATCTCTACCGAAACGGCCTGACTTTCTTCAAGAAGCCAATTTGCAATTTTATTTAGTGATTCTTCTTTTGTCACTAGCAAATGAACAAGTACCATACGAATAGCGTTTATGCCGGAGGCGGAGCCAAAAGACCCGCTGCCCAGCGTTGTTTATAATAGGCCTTTATATATTTCAAATTTACCTTCAAAACCTTTTGACGGGCGTCAATGAGCTTATTCTCTCTTGAAATAATAAGAAAAAGTGAGCTTGACCCTTGATTAAACTTCAATTCTTCGTTTTTGAGTAAGAACTCATAATTTATTGCAAGCTGGCCAGCTGCACTAAGCTGAAGATTCAATAGTTCTGTAGCAGTCCCCCACTCTCTTACTTTATTTTCAATATTCCAAGTCGTTTGTTTTTGAAGAAGGGTATTCTCTAAGATTTTAAATTTAGTCTTTTCAAACTTACCGCGGCCTTCCCTTAACAGCAGCGGTATTTTAAAGTCAAAACCAAATTTATAGTTATTTCTCAAATATGGGTTAGCTGCAGACTCCACAAAAAAATAATCTTTCCCCAAAACGTTATATTTCAAGTCTAGTGTTGGTAAAACAGATTGACGATTAAGCAAACGCTCGACTGCCAATCCATCTAGTTTGTAACGAAATATAGCCAACTTAGGATGATTTATTCTGCTTTGAAAAACCATTTCCTCTGTATCTATCACAATAAGATCCTTGGGCATGATCTGAGGCCTTAAGTCAGGTCTCAATAAATAAGGCTCCCCTTGTTCATCCCATAAAAAAGCAGATAGAGCAATAGATTTAGTTCTAAAATCAATGAAAGCCTCTTGCTGAAGAAGACCAATATTTTGAACCTGAAGAGACGCTTCTACCGTATCTGCTTGAGATTTTGCTCCATTTGTAAATCCTACTTTAGTAATCTCTAGCCTTCTTGTAGCATTTCCTTCTTGATTGAGCAAAAGAGCATAAATCTGATAAGATGCTGCCCATTGCCAATAGTGCTCTATGGCATCTAAGTAAACGTCATTCAGATAATTCCTCTGTTCCTCTGTGCTTTGCGAAATCATAATGGAGGCCTGTTTTCTAGTCGCTCTATTTTGATCAATGAATAAACCTTTAAGCAAAGGTAGCTCCAAGCCCATATAAGAAAGATTTCCTGGTGTCACTTCAGAATTTAGGAAATCTCCCATGTTATAATCATTCCCTGCCTTTATCCTGAGGCCATACGGGGTTTGCCATTTAAATTCTGGATTCTGCTCGTTATAGTACGTTTTGCCATCAAGAGTCTTATTGTTCGAAGACATGGAAAAAGTAGGGTCAAATGCCCCACTGGCAGACAATAAAGCGGCCTCAGACTGACCAATATTAGCAGCCGAAATTTTAAATGCTGGGTGGTTTGCCTCAAAAGTTTTTAGAAAATTCTCATAAGGAAATAGATCTTGCCCAGTAGAGAGCATGGGTAGCATCAAACTTATAATTAAAGTCAACCTCATTTTTTATACTCTTTTGATACTTCTTTTTCTACTTGATAGTATTCTGGCGGGAATCCATTGATATTTCTCCAAAGCTCATAGTAGATTGGGACATCTTTTAATAAAGCTATGCCATTGGCACCACCACCCATTCTAAGTGTTTCTGGCCACATCCTGTCATTAGGGTCTTCTGCTACCAAAACTCTAAACTTTCCATTAGAACTTACAGAAGTTTCTATCGCCGTTATTATACCTCCAAAAGTACCATAACTACTTCCTGGCCAGCCACTAAAGACAATGGCTGGAAAGCCATCAAATACAAAGCGAATCTCCTGCCCATTTTGGATCAATGGCAAATCCATTGGCTCTACAAACAGCTCGACAGCATAATCAGGGTTTATAGGTACAATCTCCACAATATTTTCGCCCTCTTTTAGTATTTCCCCTATTCCAGACTTTCTAGCCTTGGTTATTTGCCCTCCCTGCGGAGCTAGGATAAAGTAAAGCTGTCTACGAGCATCGTAGTTTGCGACTTGATTCTCTAGTTTTGCAATTTCAGCGGCTCCATTGGCCGCAAGTGATAAGCTGCTAAAGCGATCTCCTTCTGTTTTTGATAACTTTTCTAAGTAATCCTGAATTACTGAATTTTTTTCAATCTGGAAATTTAAAAACTGCTGTCTTGCTTGTGACAATTTATTTTGAACACTATTAACCTTGGCAAGTCCATCTTGATAGGCTATTCTCCTTTTTTCTAAATCAGTAATAGAAATAGCACCACTATCCAGCATCGTTTGAGCTGCCTTGTACTGTCTATCATAAGCTAATAAGGCATTATTAGCAGCTGTCAGATCTACGCTATCACTTGATATTTTCATGTTCTGCTGAAGCAATTTATTATCAATAGATTGCAGCTTAAATTTTCGAGCTTCACGCATAGCGTCCATTTGGCTGTTAGCCGTATTGGCTTTGCTTTCATAGGCATTAATACTTTGTGATTTTGCCGTAATTTGCTCTTGAGTTCTAGCAATAAGTATCGGATCAAAATAATCAACCTTTACCTCACCTAGTCTTAGAATAGTATCTCCCTTAGACACGTAGTCACCTTCTTTGACATACCATTGCTCTATTTTACCAGGGATAATCGTATTAAGCTCTTGGGGCCTATCTTCCTGTCTCAGTGTACTCACTTTACCTTTAGCACGGATATTCTGTGTCCAAGGCAGAAACAAAAAAAGTATGCTAATTCCAAAAAGTCCCATGAACCATTTTAAAGCAGTACTTTTTTTATCAATCTGATAAATCTCACTAAAAGAATTCACACTTCCTTTTAGCTCCTCTGTCAAAAAAGTAGTCTGTTTGTATTCCTTTTTCATAATTTTAACTTCCCTTTTTCTAAAACTATAATTTGATCAGCGAATTTCTCACAATAGGTATTTTCTGATGTGATGATGACAGTACTTCCATCTTCCTTGAGCTTCTTAACAAGCTTGTCAATTTGTTTTTGATCTAGGTATTTAAATGGTGTTTCCATAAGGACCAAGCTATGTTTGCCTATAAGTGCTCTTGTCATCAATAATTGTTGCCTTATCTGAGCAGGAACTCGCTTCCCAACAGGATCTAATATACTGTCATAGCCATTTGGAAGACTTTCTATGTAGCTTTGTAAACCTGTCAGCTCAGACATTTCTTTGATGTTGTCGAAATCCATATCAGCATTGTTCAAGCTCAAATTCTCGCGAACAGTGCCTTGAAAGATATTTTGCTGACCCAGAAGCATACTCATTTGATTTCTGAGTGACTGAAAATCATAATTTCTAATTGGAATGTCATCAATAAGAATTTTACCATAGAAGTCTTGAAATGCCCCAGTTAGCAATCTCAATAGTGTTGTCTTTCCAGCTCCACTTCCTCCTTGAATCATTAACCAGTCTCCTTTCTTTACATCTAAATTGATTTCCTTAAGCTGAAGATTGTCCTTAGTATAGCCAAAAGAAACATCTTCAAACCTAACAGAAACAGCTTTGGCATCTGGTTTCAGCTTTAGACTTCCATTTGGCTCTATGTCGGCTAGAGCAACTTTATTAATTTTCTCTACGGCTGTTAAAGCTTCATAGACTTGATCCATATTGACAATAAGCTTTTCCACGGAAGCAATTATGGATATAATAACAATATCTGATGCTATGAATTGACCAATATTGATTTGCTGACTTAAGAGCAAGGTTACACCCAAAATGAGCATGGCCGCTATGATCAAAAGCTTAAAACTTATCATGCTCCAATACTGGATTTTGAGTATTCGGAAATGTGAAGTTCTTGCTCTTAAATACTTACTAAGAATACTGTCTGTTCTCTCTAAATGTAACGATGTTTCTTTAGCGTATTTGAACGATTTGATACTCCTCGCCATTTCTTCAAACCATCCTACGGTCTTATACTTATAATCGGAGGTTTCCATAGAAGTCTTAAAACCATTGGCAGAAGTAAACCTCAGTATAATGATGACAATCAGTAGTAACATCAAACCAAATGCAATAAATAAGGGATGATAAAAAGCGAGCAGAATTGTACCGAAAAGTATTTGAATAATTGAAGTTGGAATATCTACTAATAATTTATGCAAACTTTTCTGAAGACTCGCGACGTCAAAAAAGCGATTAACTAGTTCTGGTAAATGATAGGAGTCAAGCTTAGAAATATCGAGCTTGGGAAGCCTATGAGCATATTCCATCGCATACCTTACATATATCTTCTGTTCTATTTTCTCAATAATTTCTAGCTGCTTTACTTGTAACCAGCCATTAAAAAATGTTCCGACAAGAACAAGCACAATCAAGATAGTTATGGAAGTAGACATATCTGCCGCCATCACAAAACCAATGATGCTCTGTATACCCAAAGGCAGCGAAAGAGACACCAACCCTGCAAAAATGGAATATACATAGATATCAGTAATGTCTTTTTTATCCAGCCAAAGAAGTTTAAATATCTTCTTAATAGCCGCCCCTATTTCCGTATCATTACTGTTGCTCTTCGCCATAGTATAAATTTTAACAAATATAGTAAAGCTCATATATATAATAGTAATACTATTACATATAGTTATTTTTGTTTGATAACTAAACGAATACTCTTATTTTTGAGTTCGATTATAATATCAATGGAAGTAGATTTTAACGTAAAGCTTAATAGCAAACTGTATTTAAAAGACCCTCATTCAACTCCTTTGGGTGAGCAAATAGTACAGAAAGGGCTCAAAATGCTCTCTGAGATGGGTTATGAAGCTTTTACGTTCAAAAAACTAGCCAAAGAAATACCTACAACTGAAGCATCCATCTATAGGTATTTTGAGAACAAACATAAGCTTCTCATTTATTTGGTGGATTGGTACTGGGCATTTATTGAGTTTCAGGTTGTATTCAACCTGAACAACATTGAGGAGTCAAAAGCAAAAATTAAAAAGATTATAGATTTATTAGTTTGGGAGGACAATTCTAGCAGCTTTTTAAGCTGGTTAGATCCTAAAGACTTGTACTATTTAGTCATTGCAGAAGGCAGTAAAACTTACCTTTCCAAGGAAGTAGACGACAACAACAAAGAAATGCTCTACAAGCCTTATAAAGACCTGTGCAGCATGATTGCCAAGATATTCATAGAATACAAACCCACTTTTAAATACGGCCACACACTAGCCAGTACATTAATTGAAGCCTCTCACTTTCAATACTTCTTCATGCACCACCTGCCAAAACTCTGCGACTTTTCGGAGTCTAAAGATCCTAAAGAGCTGGAAAGCTTTCTGGAGGGTTTGGTGTTTGGAACTTTGGATAGGGCTTAGTGGCATCCTACATTGGTTAAATTTAGTTTAAAATGGCTTAATTTAAACAACTGTATTGCCTAAACCTTAGTCAAAGCCATTTAGCTCTATCCAATACAGTAGCAGAATAGATTGAAGATGTTCTTTTAAACATCAATTCGGTTCAGTACTGTAAATCCAGCCCGCTAAAAGAACTAAAACATTACTAGACCTAGTTTTACACTACTCTCCAATAATAAAATTGACAAAAACGGGACTTAAATCTGGTAAGAATTCATTTTTGAATCTGTAGCCCACTCTTATTCCTACTGGTATATCGGCAAACTTTAGGAGCGTTTGGTCTAGCCTAAACTCCCCACCTATTGATTTTAAATTCGTTTGTCCTTCTCTGTCCATGATATGAGCATAGTCAAAAAATAGATTCATTCTCAACCTTTTAAAATAAGTAATCCCATTCAATCCAAAGTCTGGATACAGAAGCGGCATTCTGTAATTTACGGAGGTCCTGTAGGCCTGCTGAAAGAACGGAATAATTTCACGACCCCTGCCCACAGAAAACTGAGTTGGAAAACGATACACATTATCTGGAATGGTCTCAGGTAAAGGTTCTGTATAGTAGGCATGCTGGAGCTCTAAACCATGGTTTTTCCCGATACCTGGTAGAAAAATGGTATTGCTTAAAATAAGACGTTCGGCTATATCCACTCTAAAGGATTTGGCATAATTAGCCCCTAGCGTAAAGCCAAATCTTGTCTGAAGGTTTTGATATGCTCGTCTGCGAATGGCAGAAATATTTCCGCTAAGGTCATACAGACCAAACTTTGAATTATCAAAGCCAAAAAACTCACTGGCCCTGAATTGCTGAATACCTTTCCAACTGGCAGCGGCGTTAGTTCTCCAAGTATAATTGCCTTTTATAATTTCCAACGGCACAGAAAGACCCACTGTAGCTTCTTGCTCATCAAACTCTAGTATTCTATTGCCTCTCATCGCTTCTACTTTTCTACCTCGGTATTCGTAACCTAGGTTAAGTTTCGCGAAAAACTTACCCATAATGTAAGCTACGCTGTAGGCGTTTTCATCTTCACTTATAAATCTGGTATACTCAAAGTAAAGGCTATTGGCCCCAAGAATATCATCCATATTTAAATAGGCGGTGGAACTAGTGAGACTCGGTAAACTTGAATTTTCGCTAGATGAGCCAAAAGCTGGTAGTAGGCCCCATGAGTGAAACTTCCATCCCCTGAAAAAGCCATTGTATGGTTTAGCCTCATAAGAGGTATCTGGCAGTTTCTCCAAAATGTTATCATTCTCTGGCAGTTCGTTTAAATCTTTATAAACGAGTGATTTTTTAGAAGACCTTGTTTTAATCACAGAAGAAGAACCTACGTCAAGTCTGGACTTTGCCAAATGGTACCCTGTATTGGTGGAATTACTGAAAATTAATTCTTTACTCGTATGATTGTAAGATGGGTATCCAGCAGCCACAGGCACAGAACTTAACTTCCGAATCTGTTTGTCGCCAGATTTAGAAACGGCATAAACGTTATCTATGCCTGAAAATGTTCCTCTAAAAAGAATATAATCCTCTGTTTGAGAAGGCTCTACCATGACATTATTTTCCCAATCCGTTAGAAACGTTTTGTCATCGGTGTCTAAGTTGTGCTTCATTATGGCTAGTAGACTATTCTTTTTGACGATGTAATATAAAATGGGATTTGTCAGGTCGTATAAAGGATATCCTATTTCCCAGCCTTGCTCATTGGACAAAGTCTTAATGAATGCACCGCCTTCTTTCTCATACTCGCATAGACTGTAATTTAGATTTAGATCAACGTTAACACTGATAAAACGCATATCATCAGGCGAAATAGCCGCATAATAAATTCGCTCTTTTTCTTGTAGTACTGTCTTTTCACCAGAAGAAAAATCAAAATGAACAATTCTCGCTAAGTCTACATTATCCCATCTTGGAGCAGTTTGATTCTCAAGCCAAATGGCTGATTTTCTTGAATAGGAAATGTAACTATTGTTTGAATGGCCAATGTCCACCAAGCGTCTGCCATCCTTCATCCTAAATAGATGTGGGGTTTCTTTATATGTCGATTTTCTAGCAACCAAATCTCCATTTCCTAAAACGTGAGAATAGGTATAGTTTTCTACCTCCTTCTTGTGTGGTTGATTGACATTCTCAAAGGGCATTAAATCCGAACTTTCTAAAATCGACTTATTTTGTGCCTCAAAATCAGAATAGGCGGCCGTATATAGCTTTTTTGCTTTAAGTCCCGTATTTCTTTTGATGGCTCCTGAAAAAGGATAGATCAAAGATTTAAAATAATTGGCGTCATGAATCACAGAAGCCCAAACATCGTTTCCGAAATCCTTCCTTGCTTTTAGGTTTAGCAGATATCCGAACGGATAATGAGAGGGCATACGTGTTTTAAAAGAGCCGTTCCGAGACTTATTGTAACTAAAAAACTTCCCTGCATACATGTTGGCCCGTACTTCTTCTGTAAAAGAGGGCAACCTTCCCCTACCGGCATTGGTTAATAAAGATTCCGAAACTACAGCGTCACCTTCCGCAAACCATGCGGGGTCTGTCAAACCAAGGATTGCTGACCAGCCCGATCTTCCAGTAATAATCTTTGCCAATTTTGAAAAACCGACGGTTGCATTGTCGTTTTGAAGCACATGACGGTACTCATGAATGGCCAAAACATCTAACCAATCCACCTGCCCTAAAACATTCCAATCAGAAAAAGGAGTCGTATAAATTTCGGATCGAAAAGGCACACTTGCCACAAAACCATTCGGTTCCATACTCAAACCATGCATTACAATAGGAATTTTAGAGGCTTTTGGGCCAATGGATCGTCTTTTATTTTTATCAATTAAATCTATGATAGTGGCGAATCTATAAGCCTGACTTTCGAGACCCTTTGGGAAGATCACCGTACTATTGTCATTTTCAATCTGCTGCCACTTAATTGATGGGGGATTAGCCGATGTGGTGACCTGTGCCTTTACACAAAGACTCGTTAGTATAAAAAAAAGAATTCCATAAACTAGTTTTACACTCATTCTTGACAATTATTTGAAAATTTAATTTCTTAAATTAAACCCAATAAATTGGGCAATTGAGCAGATATATTTCGAGGAGCCGTTTGCTCAACGGCTAGAAATGAACATTTTTTCTTCAAATAAGAATTTCCATTAAAAGGAAGTTTTATATTGGCCTAAAGCTAAACGCTAGATTAAGAATGAAATCAATATTTGTATTAGTTCTATTGCTCCTAAACCTAGGTGCTGCCTATGCTCAGGAGCCTTCATTGACTCAAACAATCTCAGAAATTGAACCCAAACTGATTGAATGGCGAAGAGATTTTCACAGCCATCCAGAATTAGGAAATCAAGAAGTCAGAACGTCCAGGATAATTGCCGCACATTTAAAAACCTTAGGTATGAATGTTCAGGAGCATGTCGCTAAAACTGGGGTTATCGGCATTCTGATAGGAGATTTACCTGGTCCTGTGATGGCTCTTAGGGCAGATATGGATGCACTCCCAGTTACAGAAAGAACTCCTTTGGACTTCAAATCTGACGTGAAAGTTAATTATAAAGGCAATGAAACTGGCGTGATGCATGCCTGTGGACACGATAGTCATATGGCCATTTTAATGGCTACTGCCGAAGTCCTTTCAAAACATAAAAAGGACATTAGGGGGACTGTTAAATTTATTTTTCAACCAGCTGAAGAAGGCGTTTTTGGAGAAGGAATAGAATTTGGTGCAGATTTGATGGTCAAAGAAGGTGCTTTGAGAAATCCTGATGTGGAAGTTATTTTTGGCTTACATATAGACTCCAAAATTTCTGCTGGAAAAATAGCTTATAGACCAGGCCCCATAATGGCTGGTGTGGATCAATTCTATATTGACGTTAAAGGCAAACAAACTCACGGTGCTAGGCCTTGGGCGGGGATTGATCCTATTAGTGCGGCTTCGCAAATCGTGCTAGGACTAAACACTATCGTGAGCAGAAGTGTCGATTTAGTGGAAAATCCTGCGGTAGTTAGCGTAGGTTCTATCCATGGAGGTAATAGGCATAATATCATTCCTGAAGAAGTAAAATTAGTAGGAACCATCAGAACTTTAGATCCTGAGCAAAGAGTCTTGGTCCATAGAAGAATTATAGAAGTAGCCGAAAATATTGCTAAA
>JBNMFK010000104.1:0-11779 GCA_051269965.1 Algoriphagus sp.
TCCCGGATTTCTTTCTTTCTCCAGTCGCCACTAGCTGTTTGGATAATTTGTCTAAGACACCGTTGACAAACAATCCGCTTTTAGGTGTACTGTATTCTTTAGCGATCTCAATAATTTCATTGATGGTGACCTTAATCGGAATGGCAGAGAATTCTTTCATTTCAACCAATGCCATTTTTAAGAGAACCTTATCCGTTTCTGCAATACGTTCGTACTCCCAGTTTTTTAGGCTTGGCATTATATACTCCATAAGTTCTTTTTCTTCATTAATACTATTTTTAAATAGCGTCAATAAGAAATCTTTTCGTTCCTGCCAGGCTTCATCAGGAGCGGCTATATTTATTCCAGACTGCTCGTAGTTTTGAAAAGTATGAGCCACCATAGCTCTTAAGGTCTCTTTATCTTCGGACCAGTACAAATGTTCTTTTTCGAAAAAGTCAGAAGAGAGGTCATTCTTAAGAAAGATATTCTTAACCATGTATTTCAATAGAGCAATCTCCTCTTCAAGGGTATGATTTCGTTTACTGCAGTATTCTATGTATTTACCATTTACTTTCACAACTTGATTATATAAACTTTTTAAGAAGTCGACTTCTGTTTCCCATCGAAAACTCTGCCTTATAACCATAAGCTCTAATGCTTTATTCTCCTTAAGTTCTTTTAATAATTTATTAGAACCCAGTTTAGCTTTCCCATCAAAATTTTTGTCCTTTTCAGCCATTTCTGCTAGAGCCAAATAGAGTCCTAAAAGCATAATGTACATATCAAAAACCTTATCTGCCTCTTTAATTACTCTAATCACCAGTCCTTGATAATCAATTCTATTTTTATCCACATAGAAATCAGAAGCTTCCTTGACAATTTTTTTAACCTGATCTGGCTGTTCAAAATCATCTTCGGTTGGATAAATTGAGAAATCATCTGCCAATTGATGGAGGGCCAGTTTAGACAAGCCCTTTAATCTGGATTTGTCTTGAAACTCCATAGAGTTTAAATTAGGAGCAAACTCTGCATGAATTAAATCTTGGGCTAATAAAAAATTAGCTCGTCTAGATTGTTCGTATGCATATAAAGATTGCATAGCTCTAATTCTAATGAGTCGTCTGTTCAGCATATTTGGTCAAAGAACTGTTTGTACATGGCAAAGATAAATAAAAGCATTTGAAGATAAGTCGCTATTAGAGGCTATTTTTGAAAGATAGGTATATAATTAATCTAAGAATTGTTCTGTTCTTATATGAAGTCCGTTTTTACCATAATCATCTGCAGTATTTTACTCTTTTTTTCTGGTGAAACTTTTGGGCAGCAAACCTTATCAGTTTTAGAAGCTAAGGAAGATATAGACTTTCTGTACGAGAACCTTCTCCAGATTCATCCAGGGCTATATAAATATCAAGAACAGCTAGTATATGAAAGGCTCAAGGATGGTATAAAGAGAAGCTTAAAAGATTCGATAGGCTATTTAGATTTTTTCAAAGGCTTATCTCCTATGATTTATGAGATTAAGGATTTACATACGAACTATGGACATAGTAAAGCATACTTAAAAGAGCATAATTTAAAATTGCCCTTTATACTTGCGGAGATAGAAGGTAGGAATATTCTCAAATACAACACGTCTTCCGATACAACTTTCTGTAGTGGTATTGAAATTCTTTCCATTGATGGTCACCAAATAGAGGAGATAAAAAGATTTTTAGAACGTAATATAGGTACAGATAATGGTAATCTACCTGCGAAAGAGTTGTACGCTAGTAGGCTTTTTTTTGCATACTATCCTAAATTTTATGATTTGGGAGATTCCGTGAGAATAGAGACAAGGACGCTAGGAAATGACTCTAAACAGGTCTTTAATTTGACTACGGTTAGTAGTAAACAAATAGGAGAGAGGCTGGCCTTAAGGTATTCTGATAACATCAGAAAAAACTTAAGTTATGAAATTGTGGACAGCACCTATTCTTTAGCAAAGCTAGATGTGAGCTCTTTTGTCTTTAAAGGTTCACCCTTCGATCTTTTTCAAATGAAATTTGGAAGGAAATTGAAAAGAAATTTTAAAACCATAAGAAAAGACTCCATCCAGAACCTTATCCTTGATTTAAGAGGAAATGGTGGGGGATACATTCCTAATGTTCATAAGCTTTTGAAGTATTTAGCTACTGAGCCTTATAAAATGATAGATACAATGGCCTTTCGACGTTCAGCCTATTTTAAAGTTTTCCCTATTTATAGAGGTGCAGTACCCTTATTTGCTCCTTTAATTTTCAATGAAAGAGATTCACTTTATCGCTTCAAAGCCAATTCTAAACCTCCAAAGAAAAAGCCTTCAAGACTGGCTTTTGACGGAAATCTGTTTGTATTCATGGATGCGGCTTCTTATTCTGCCACAGCTATCACAATTTGTATACTTAAGGATATGGATAGAGCTATTTTTATTGGAGAGCATCCTGGCGGAGCAAACTGGGGTAGCCATGCGGGAAACTGGTATACTGCAAAATTGCCAAACAGTAAAATAAGAGTCAGGATTCCTGAATTTAGAATAGTTCATAATAGAGGCCGGAGGTCACATAACGATTTTTTTGTGCTACCAGACTTACCTGTGAAATATACTCTTGAAAACTTTAAAAATGACGAAGACGCGTTTCTGGAGGTATTGAAAGCTTATTTGTTAAAGTCTAATTAATTTCTGAGGTCGAGAACTTCAAAAGTGCTAAGTTCTTCGTCAAAAGAGGTGAAGATTGCCGGAGAGCCTTCCTTTATTTGGCCGAATTTTGGGTCAAGTCCCAAAGCATTAAAAGGTCTTTCTGTACTCATTTCAATGGCTGTTTCTAGAGGGATACCTACCTCGTTCACGGCATTATTAATAGCTTCTCCTATGGAGATGGCAGAGCCAGCGAGGTTTCCGTCAGAATTTACATATTCTCCATTTATGAGTTTAGCATCAAACTCTTCCCATTGAAACTCTATTTTCTGTCTACCTAGGAAAAGGGCATCTGAAATAAGGAATAGTCGCTCTGGTTTAGCATTAAATGCTAGTTTGACCGCTTCAAAATCACAATGTTTACCATCAATTATAACAGGAGCCCATACTTCTTTATTGGCAAGTGCAGCACCTACTAAGCCCGGTTTTCTGTGATGTAAACCAGACATGGCATTATACAAATGCGTTACCAGGTTTATTCCTTTTGAAAAAGCAGACTTAGCTTCATTTACGGTTGCATTTGAGTGTCCAACAGAGATACAGACACCTGCATCTTGAATCATTTCGATTTGTGATTGAGAGAACTGTTCAGGAGCTATAGTCCATATTTTAATCAGGTCTTTTCCTTTTTCTAAAATGCTTTTTATTTCTAAATCGGTTGGTACTCTAATATATTTTGCCAGGTGTGCTCCTCGTCTCAAGGGATTGAGAAAAGGGCCTTCTAGATGCATACCAATAACTCCTGAAGTCGGATTTTTTTTCTGGTAACTACGCATCACCTCAAAGCTCTTAAGGATGTTTTCAGGAGAAGAAGTAATGATACATGGTAGCACATAGAATGTTCCTGTTTGATAAGAGGCCTTAAAAATGTCGTCAATGGCAGCTTCACTATTGTCTTGGGTTAGATAAAGCTTTTCTCCGCCATTTATGTGCGTATCAAAAAAGGGTGCACAGATGTTTTTGTACGTTGGAAAGCCTTCAAATGGCTGGATAGAAGTGATGTGGTTGTTGTTAAATGAGATGCTTACATTTGATAATGTTTTACCTGATGTATAAATTTTGGAAGAAGAGATTGACGTCATAGTTTTTTTATAAGTAACGTAAATATAAGCTAGAATTTAAGCACTTAAATAATAATGTTGGTGTGACTTTTCGAATGGATTGATAACCATCCTTAGGCATTAGAAAATATAAGAATTGAAGAAACATTCATAGAAACAATTAAGGAGAATGAAGGCCTGATTTTTCAGATTGCTACGATGCATGGAAATGACTTCGAAGACAGGAAGGTGCTATATCAGGAGCTGGTGCTTCAACTCTAGCGGGCTTTTAAAAAGTTCAAGAAACCACCTCAAGTTTCTAATGGGTTATATAGGTTAGCTTTAGATACAGCAATAAGCAGGCTGCTAAAAGAAACACTTAAACAATCTCCTTTAGTGAAATATTTCAATAATACAAAAGTTTCTGATACCCTACGTGATGAAAGAACATAGACACTCCATGCTCATATTTCTCAATTGAATGAAATAGACAAAGCTGAGGGACTCTCTTTCTTAGAAGACAAAAACTACACAGAGATTTCTAGACTATATCATAGTAATGTTGGAACAGAGATATCAAGAATTAAAGAAAAGGTAAAATAAAAAAGAGCAAGCTTAAGACTTCATCAATAGAATGGAATTAAAAGAAATGAAAAAAAACTTAGGACGACTTAAGTACCGAAGTTAGCGAACTAAAAGAAACTCACGAATGCCATTATCTTAGAGATGGCTGATGAAAAGAGTAAATTTAGCGTGGATAAACGAAAAAGAATAGAGTCCATCGGTGGTATGGCTATGGCCTTTTTTTGAGTGTTTTGGTTTTTTGTTTTTCTGGTAAACAGGGCTCTTGATAGTTGATCCTTTGGGGTTCTTTTAGTGCGGCCATCTTTATATTTTCGGGTATTCTTTTTTTTATAATTTCATTAGTAAAATGAAGAAAATGAATATTTCGGAAGATACCAAGTAGCATTAGACGGACTTTTAAAAAGCTCATAGGCCAGATAAAAAAGTAGGGGTCTATACTATTTTAGCAATGATGATTTTCTTCATACTAGTTGTGTCGAAAGCATTTGTCTAGATAGATGTTTTTGAAAATTTTAGTAAAGCCAAGTCTAAGTTACTTGAAGTGGTCATTTCTGTTCTTTTAAGTATTCTCGTGCTATTTATACTGGTAGGATATTATATTAAAACCACCTATAAAGCTATAAAAGATCCTAGAGTACGAAGACCAAAAAAATTAGAATATAAACGAAAGCGGAAAGAGAATAGGTCCAAAAATACATGGCGTGAAAACTAACTATAATTGCCATGCCTTGCGTTTCGGCTATTCTGATTTATGACTTTGGACTGGAAGAAAGTTCTTGAAATAAGACCGAATAGAGACATTTACACGTGAATAACTTAACTTATATTCATAATTAAAGAAAGAAAAGAACTAACAACTTGATAGTTGTTCTTTTAAATAAAGGCCCACATCGATCTTTTTAGGTTTTTCTAGCGTAATTATTATCAAAGAAAAAACTTCCTAAGCTCTTATCTCAGCCCAAAATAAACCACTATTTTAAGATTTTATAAAGGAAGCCGTTCTGGCAAATTACTTCCTGAATACATGTCAAACATTGATAACGTAAGGTGAATAAGTAAAAAATGTCGTGTGTTTAATTTTTTTTCAGCGGGTCGTACAAGTTTGATTTCATTAACAATTGTTAACAAAATGACGGATAAACCTTGATAAAGAATTAGACATCTAAGAGACATGAAACCTTTTGGGTCTCTTCAATTTTCACTTTTAAACAACAAGGTTATGAAAAATTTATTGGTATTAATGGCAGCAATGGTAATGTTAGTTTCCACATCAACGGCCCAATATTATGAAAATAATGCCTCCGCTAGAAATGGTAAGACATATACAGAAAGGTGGAATGATAATAGAGATAGAGCAATTAGTGGAAGATCAAAAAGAGGAATTAATTCCTTTCAGAAGCAGGCAAGGGAGCAGATAGCTTATGGTATTATTGATGGTTCTATCACTTTTAGAGAGGCTACAAGGTTGCTGGATTTTTCTGAGAGAATAGAAATAAAAGAAGATCGATTCTCGAGGAACGGCAGATTAAGCAGTCATCAGGTTAGAGTTCTTAAGGAAGACTTAACCGACTTAGACAATATGATTAGGAGAGATTTAAGAAATAGGGAGCGTTCTAGAGCGGATGTGAGAAATAGAAACGCCGAATACAGACACAGAAGATAAGGAGCAATAGTTTTGAGTTATGTTAAATGGGCAAGCTTCTAGCTTGCCTTTTTTTTATTTAATTGAACAGATTGGGTAACTCCACAAGAGAACTTAGTTTATGGTGTACGCTATCAAATTTTTCTTTGTTGAATTCTTCATTTGCTGGAATGGCAATAACTTGTGCACCAGAGGCTAAAGCACCTTTTATGCCATTCCCAGAATCTTCCAATATTAGACAGTTTTCAATGGGGATACCTAAGTTTTTGGCAACTGTCAAATACACTGCAGGATGAGGTTTGTTAAACTCTTCCCTTTCAGCCGAGTGGTAAAAGTCAAATCGATTTTGGATAGTAAACTTTTCTAAGGCCATTTTTATCAGAGAAATGGGTGAAGCAGAAGCTAATCCTATTTTAAAGCCACAACTTTTTGCCCATTCTAAGGCGATTAAAACGCCAGGCATAAGTTGAGCTTCTTTTTTAATGATTGCTGTAGCTTCCATGAATAAATCAGTTTCAAGTTTATCAAAATCAGGGTTTTTCCAAGGCTTTTTTTCATACCAATGGAGGATTACGTCTGCCACTGGTTTACCGGTGGTTTCAATACACATGGCTGTGTTCAGCTTTATTCCTATGCTGCCAAAAATACTTTTTTCTGCTTTATGCCAGCAAGGCTCAGAGTCTACCAACAGACCATCCATATCAAAAATTAAAGCCTTTACTAGCTGTGTATTTAGAAACATAGGAATATTATTCTTCGGTGTTTAATTGCTTATCATAAAGTTCTTTATAAACCCCTCTCCTAGAAATAAGCTGATCGTGCGTTCCTTCTTCTACAATAATACCTTGATCTAGCACAATGATTTTTTGGGCAAGTTTAGCGGAACTTACTCTATGAGAAATGATAATGGAAGTTCTATTTTTCATAATTCGCTCTAGATTGCCGAGGATAATATTCTCAGTATTAGTGTCTACTGCAGACAAACAGTCATCTAGAATTAATACTTTAGGCTGTCTGACAATCGCTCTGGCAATAGATAAACGCTGTTTTTGTCCCCCGGAAAGTGTTACACCTCGCTCTCCAATCTGAGTCTCAAAACCCTCCTTGAAGTCAATAATATTCTGATATAAATCAGCGTCTTTAGTGGCTTGAATAACGGCATCATGGCTTAATTCGGGACTTCCAAACTTTACATTATTTTCTATGGAATCTGAGAATAAGAAAACATCTTGTGGCACATAGCCCATTTGTGAGCGAAGTATTTGTGTATTATAATCTTTAATGTTAATGCCATCTACATGTATTTCGCCCTCTGTTGCATCATACATTCTCAAGAGTAAATTGGCCATAGTACTTTTCCCAGAGCCCGTTGTACCTAAAATAGCTACAGATTCTCCTGGCTCTATTTCCATATTGAAATTTTTCAATGCTTGAATTCCAGAGTCGGGGTATAAAAAGTTAACATTTTTAAAACTTATAGCACCATCTATTTCAGTTTCTAAATTCTTTTTAGAAAGAATATCGTTTTTGATGTTTAGGAATTCGTTAATTCTTGCCTGTGACGCCTCAGCCTGCTGGATTTGGCTGGTAGTCCACCCTAAGGCTATTAAAGGCCAAGTGAGCATGAAAACATACATGATAAACTCCGTTATATTGCCTGGAGTTAAGGTACCGTTCATGATTTCTTGACCTCCTACGTAAACACAAATAACGGTACTAAGCCCTATCAAAAACATAATCAAGGGGAAGAACATGGCGTCTACTCGGGTAAGGTCTAATTGCTTGTCCCTGTATGTGTCACTTTCTAATTTAAAACGCTCCAAAGAACCTTTTTCCATAGCAAAAGCCTTTAAAACACGAATACCACTGAAAGCCTCTTGCACATAATTGGAAAGCTTAGACAGGCTTTTCTGTATTAAGGCGGAACGTTTATTAACGATACTGCTCACAAAAAAAATGCTTAAGGAAAGAACAGGCATAGGTACTAAAACCCACCAAGTTAATCTTGCATTCACCGAAAACATATAGCCTAATATCAAAACGACTAGCGTAAGCATATTTAACAAATACATAATTGACGGGCCAAAATACATCCTTACCTTACTTACATCTTCCGAGACTCGAGTCATTAAATCACCTGTGGAATGCTGCCTGTAAAAGCTTAATGGCAAAGTTTGATAGTGAGTGAAGATTTCGTTCTTCATATCAAACTCTATTTTCCTAGACATCACAATAATGGTTTGGCGTACTAAAAAGAGGAAAACTCCTTTCAATATAGCCATGACCAAAATGAGGCCTCCATATACACTAAGGCTGTACAAGAACACATCGTACATGTTTTTCTGGATATTAGTGCCTGCGTACATAAAGTAGACATCAATATTTTCTTTGACTAAATCCAATGCATGACGCACTACCTGTGCTGGAATCACGCCAAAAAGGTTTGAGATCAAAGTGAAAATTGCACCGAGGATGAGGTACCACTTGTATTTTAGGAGATACTTATTAAGATAAGCTAAGTTTTTCATGTATTGCTTTTGCTTCCTGTTACTTTAGGTTTAATGATCAATCTTAAAGACTGATCGTAGGTTATGTAATTCCAGACCCAATTGATAAATATCAAAAGTTTGTTTTTAATTCCCAGAATAGATAATAAATGTACCATCATCCACACATACCAAGCGAATGTGCCCTGAAAACGCCAAAAAGGAAGATCCACCACGGCTAGATGTCGGCCAACCGTAGCCATAGAGCCAAGGTCGACATAAGAAAATAGCTTTATTTTTTCACCCTTAATAATCTGATAAAGATTATTGGCCAGAAGTACTCCCTGTTGTATGGCAGGTTGGGCTATCATAGGATGACCATAAGGAAGTTTTGAGGAAGTCATTTGGGCTAAATCACCTATTGCAAAAATATCTTCATAACCTGTTACTTGGTTTATTTCATTGACTGTCAGCCTCCCATTTTTTTCGAAAGATTCCGGAGCTATTCCTTCTATCTTATTACTTTTAACACCTGCCGCCCAAACTAAATTATTCGTCCTTATTTTCTCGTCTTTACTTGTTAAAGCATACTTTCCATCAAAGTCTATGATTCTTTCTCCGAGTCTTACCTCAACACCTAAGTTTTTAAGGTAATCTTCACTTTTTTGGCTGGCTTGGTCCGACATTGACGGAAGAAGATCATTGGAAGACTGGAATAGATATACTTTCATATCTGCGAAATCTATTTCTGGATAGTCTTTAGGTAGGATGACGTTCCTCATTTCCGCTAAACTTCCAGAAATCTCAACCCCTGTGGGCCCACCTCCCACTACCACTACAGACATCATTCCTTTTTTTTCCTGATGATCTGATTCTGAAAGAGCGTTTTCAAAATTTTGTAAAACAGTATTTCGCAAAGCAATGGCTTCAGAAATTGATTTCATCGGGAGTGCATTTTTCATAATGTTTTGCTGACCGAAATAGTTTGTATCTGCACCCATCGCCAAAACTAAGAAATCATAGTTGACCACACCAATGTCCGTTGTTAGCTGTTTAATTTTTGTGTTAACCGAATTTACCTTGGTAATTCTTACATGAATATTTTTTTTGCCGTGAAAAACTTTCCTGAGCGGAAAGGCTATGGAGCTAGGCTCTAGCCCTGCCATTGCTACTTGATAACAAAGTGGCTGAAATTGGTGGTAATTATTTTTATCAATCAGCACAACCTGAACATCTCTTTTACATAGCTTTTGTGCTAAAACAAGTCCACCAAAACCGGCTCCGACAATGACAATTCTTTTTTGGTTAGTTTCGGGGATATTTGCAAACATTTACTTTGTTCTGATTTGAACGGGCTTTTTGATAGGAGGCATTGCTAGCATCAAGGCTGAAGATAGCGAACTAATTTTTCTGCTCGAGTGCTACTTTTTCAATCACTTTTCTATAAAAAGCCTCATAGTGAGGGACGATATTTTTGATATCAAATTCTTTGGCTTTTTTTAATGCCCTTGATTTAAATCCAGGTAAGTTTTCATCTCTTAGTATAAAAAGAGCATTTTTAACCATGTCGTCTATGTCTCCAATACTACTCATAAAACCTGTTTCTCCCTGAATGTTTACTTCAGGAAGTCCACCAGCATTACTTGTAATAATAGGGACTTCGCATGCCATGGCTTCTAAAGCAGCCAGACCAAAACTTTCCTTTTCAGAAGGCATGAAAAATAGATCAGCCACCGATAAAACCTCTTCTATCGCATCTAATTTTCCAACGAATCTTATGTCATCACAGAGTTCTAGATCCCTACATAGTTTTTCCATTTTAACACGCTCTGGACCATCACCAATAAGAAGTAGTTTTGATGCTACAGTCTGTTTTATTTTTCCAAAAGCATGGATAATGTCTGCAATGCGTTTTACTGGTCTGAAATTAGAAATGTGGACAATCAATTTTTCACCTTCAGGGCAAATTATTTTTTTGAAATGTTCTTTTTTCTGCTTGTGAAATCTTTGCATATCCACAAAGTTTGGGATAACCTCGATTTCATTATTGATATCAAAGGCTTCGAAGGTTTCTTGTTTTAAAGATTCAGAAACTGTTGTGACACCATCAGATTTGTTAATACTGAAAGTGACCATGGGCTTGTAAGTGGCATCCCGACCCACTACAGTGATATCTGTTCCGTGAAGCGTGGTCACGACAGGAATATGAATGCCATGTGTCTTTAGGATTTCTTTAGCTAAGAATGCTGAAGTAGCGTGCGGAATGGCGTAGTGCACGTGGAGCACATCTAACTTTTCATGGCGAACCACATCTACCATTTTGCTTGCCAAGGCAGACTCGTAAGGCGGATATTCGAAAAGTGGGTAGTTGGAAATGTTTACCTCATGATAAAATAAATTTTCATTAAAAAAATCTAGTCGAATGGGTTGCGTGTAGGTCATGAAATGGACCTGATGTCCATTTTGGGCTAACTGTTTCCCGAGTTCCGTCGCTATAACTCCGCTACCGCCAAAGGTGGGATAACATACAATTCCAATTTTCATTTAATTATTTTGGTCTGCTGTCCGTCAAATTAGACGTCTTTTATAAAAATTAACATAAGAAAACGTTCAATAAAAGCGGTGTTGTTAACCTTGTGAATCCTCTTTTGGCCGTTTACGAACTACTAACGCAAATAGCCTAGCGATTAATTCCAAAAAAGGAGGTAGACTATTATAATAATTGATCAGTTCATCGTTTTATTTGTAATCAATTTTGACCAGACATTGTTAATATTCAATTTTTTTAAGCTCATTCGCTCGGGAAACCTCTTCATTATTGTGCTCACGCAATACATGGCTCGTATTTTTTTGGTGGGAAAAGAGGAGTCTTTTGACGTGGCAATTCTAGATGAGAAACAGTTTCTAATTACGGTTACCACCCTTCTAGTGGCTGCGGCAGGCTATATTATAAACGACTACTTTGATGTAAAAATAGATCAGGTTAATAAGCCTGAAGAGGTCATTATCGGTAGATTTATTAGGAGGCGTCATGCAATTTTTGCTCATCAAGTATTAAATATTTGTGCTGCTGTGATTTCGTACACGGTTAGTTTCAAGGTCTTCGTTGTTAATGTTATGGCTATGTCACTCCTATGGATTTATGCCAGCGTATTTAAAAAGAAACCTATAATCGGTAATGTTTTAGTAGCAGGCCTCACGGGGGCATCTTTAGTAGTGATGGCCGTTTATTTTACAGAGAATGATCTTTTGATTAATATTTATGCTGTTTTCGCTTTTGGTATAACGCTCATAAGAGAAGTGATAAAGGATATAGAAGATATAAGGG
>JBNMFK010000105.1:0-11673 GCA_051269965.1 Algoriphagus sp.
ATCCGGATGCATAGCATAACCTGCATCTGCTACACATATGACCTTATCTACTTTAAGTTGACCATCTTCGCTTATTGTAACTTCGGCTACTTCTGCTACAATACTTCCGAAACCTTCGCATAGCGATATCCCTCGACCGCTACCCTCAGGCATTTCACTTCCCCAATTAGATTTTTCAGCGGCCAAGGCTAGCACTTTTTGCATTCTCGGACTATTTACCAAAAAGGCATTCCGAAATTCAAAAGGATCCATATTGGCCTTAGTAGCTAATTCGTCTACAAAAGATTCTATAAAAAAGCCATGTTTTGAATGAGCTACACTTCGCCAATTCCCCCAGGGCACATGATAGGCACAGTCTACATGAGCTATATTTTTATTAGCTGTTTCATAAGGCGGCAGCGATGCTTCATTCGGGTGCGTTTGAATGGTATAGATATTCTGCCATGCTGTTAAATTTCCATCTTTATCCAAAGCCCCTTTAAAATGACTATAACTGCCTTCTCTGTATTTGTCATGTTGGACATCTTCTTCTCTAGACCAGATTAATTTGACAGGAAAAGGCACTTGCTTTGCTATTTTGGCAGCTTGCTCTACAATGTCAGTTTCAGATTTCCTGCCAAAACCTCCACCTAAGTATTGATTGTAAACCTGTACTTGATCCATATCTAAATCCATGATATCGGCCACGGCCTTCTGAGCACCTAAAGGGTTTTGGCAACCTAGCCAAACTTCACATTTATCACCTTGAAGCCAAACCGTACAATTCATAGGTTCCATAGCCGCATGAGCTAGGAAAGGCACTTTATATTTGGCTTCAACAAGTGCATCTGCTGCCTCAAAGGCTTTTTCTACATCTCCTTCTTTAAGATCTTTCTTAAGATTTTCTCCAGAATCTAAAGCACTTTTAAATCGTGCGAAAAGTATTTCAGTATTTACCGCATCATTCTCAGAGATTTCAAATTCTACTTTAAGTTCATTTAATCCCTGCTTCGCCGACCAGTAACCATCAGAAACTAAGGCTACTGCATCTTCCAAGTTAATAACTTGTTGAAAAGCAGATTTCTTTGTTAAAGAGCTATCGTCAATACTTTTCACTTTATTTCCAAAAACAGGAGAGGCCATCACTGTCGCATACTTCATCTCAGGGAGTTTGACATCTAAGCCAAACTGAGCCGTTCCATTCACCTTGGCGGGGATATCGTTCCTTTGCGGAGAGGTGCCCATGATTTTAAATTCCTCTGGCTTTTTCAAAACGGGCTGAACTGGCATTTTCAATTCAGCGGCTTTAGCAGCAAACTGAGAATAAGGAGCTGTTTTAGATGATGCAGGATGAGAGACTACACTTTTTTCTGTGATTAGCTCCGACACGGGAACATCCCACTCCTCAGCCGCCGCCTCCTTTATCATAGATCTAGCAGCTGCTCCGGCTATTCTCATAACATATTTTCCAGTGAAACGAACCGATGCACTACCTCCAGTGAGCTCCATATTCATCACTTTACTGATGGTATTGAATATACCATTCATCGTATCTTGCATAATTTTAGAGTACTCCTTACCTCCACCAATAAAGCCTCTTATAACCCCTCCAGTAGCGTATTCTTTGTGCGAAGGAGCCTCTTCTATTTTAATTTTATCCCAATCGGCATCTAGTTCGTCGGCCAGCATCATGGCCAAAGAAGTATGCACCCCTTGACCCATTTCTGCATGCGGAACAATAACCGTAATGATGTTATCAGTACCTATTTTCAGCCAAAGGTTCATCAGGGTATCCCTTCCTGCCATGAAGTCGGCTACTTTTCCTGCTCTATTCCCCGGCCTGATAGCAACCCCAAAAACAGCCGCTCCACCTGCTACTACGCCCGCACCGATAAAACCCCTTCGTGTCCACTTTTTCATATCTCTACAGTTTTAGAAGTATGTAAATCGGTGGCCACCTTTAGAATTCCTCTTTTAATACGCGAATACATACCGCATCTACATATATTTCCACTCATGGCTATATCTATATCTTCCTCGGTAGGGTTAGGATTTTCATTTAATAAGGCCACGGCAGACATAATCTGACCAGACTGACAATATCCGCACTGGGGCACCTGTTCGGCTATCCAAGCTTCTTGTATGATATGCTTTGTTTCTTGATCCTTTGAAATCCCTTCTATGGTAGTTATTTCTTGATTTTCGGCAACACTCAAGGGAGTAATACAAGACCTGATAGCCATGCCATTCATATGCACCGTACAGACGCCACACTGTCCCATCCCACAGCCAAACTTTGTTCCAGTAAGGCCTATTTGTTCCCTTATAACCCAAAGCAAGGGTGTTGAAGCATCCACCTCTAGCTCTGTGTAGTGCCCATTTATAGTCAATTTTGTCATTTGTTGATCTTTAAATATTCTTCTTTCTCAAGGTAGTCATTCAGGCTAAAACCTTAGCTACGTGATGTTAATTAATTCCATAGAAGGTTAGACAACTTATTTTTAGAAAAAAATTTATCAGAATTAACTACATTGGTATTAATCTTTGCAAATCCTATTTACCAATGACAAACCGAATCAAAACAAGTATTCTTCAAAATGTTTTTAGAGTACTCCTAGGCTGCTTTATGCTTTTTGCTGGAATAGGACACTTTAGTTTCCTAAGAGCTGATTTTCAATCTCAAGTGCCAGACTGGATTCCGCTAGAAAAAGATTTTGTAGTTTTAGCCTCTGGAGCAATAGAAATTTGTTTTGGTTTAGTTATGATTTTCTGGTTGAAGCAAAAAACAAAAGTAGGCCTCGCTCTTGCTTTATTTTTCATCCTTATTTTTCCTGGTAATATTGCTCAATACATGAATGGAACAGATGCCTTTGGAGCATTAAATTCAGACACAACTAGGTTAAGACGCTTGTTTTATCAGCCCGCTCTAATCGTTTGGGTACTCTGGTCGACGGGTGCTTGGAGAGCTTGGCGTCAAAGAGATAAGAATTCATAAACCTAAAGCTACTTTAATAACTTGAAAACCTCATTTATACTACTCTGCCTGAGTCTAATTACTTGTGAAAAAAGTGAGCACAGATTATGGGTTCAAAAAGCCCAAGATGTCTGGAGTCTAAGCATAGGTGATGAACCAAAAATCAATCTCCTGAAAGCGGCTAATGCCAAGCCAAAACTTGAAAGATTAAGTGTCTTTGAAAGTGCTAGTTTGCCTTTTAGTCTAGAAGCTATCAAAATCAGAAAAGATAAAGACAATGTTGTTATTCAAATCCCTTTAGACTCCAAAGAACAGATTTATGGGCTTGGTTTACAGTTCAAAACGGTCAATCGCCGTTCTCAGATTTTAAATTTACAGGTGGATCATTACGGTGGTAGAGATGACGGAAGAACCCACGCTCCCGTACCTTTTTATGTTTCAAGTAAAGGATATGGTTTACTAATAAATTCTGCCAGTGTTATCACTGCTTATGTTGGTAGTTCAGTTAGATTAGACAGTAAGAACAAACCTCCAGTAAAAGACAGAAACCTTGATGAAAGCTGGGATTCGCAGCCACCTTCAGACGTCATAGAGATGGTTATTGAGGCAGGCAATGCGGAAATCCTTCTTTTCTCTGGAAACAGTACCATGGAAGTTGTTCAGAAGTATAACCTCTATTGTGGCGGCGGCTATCTTCCTCCAAAATGGGGGTTAGGCTTTACATATCGTACTCATACCTTACATGATGCAGCAGAAGTAGAAGCTGAGGTGACTGAATTTGCAAAACGAGATTTTCCACTGGATTTCATAGGACTAGAGCCGGGATGGATGAACAGGTCTTATCCATGTTCGTATGAATGGGATGAAATACGGTTTCATGAACCTGAGAAAATGATCAAATCTTTACTAGATAAAGGAGTACGGACTAATCTCTGGATAAATCCCTATATCGCACCAAAAGCTAAATTGTATGACGATCTACTTCCCTACGCAGGTTCACATCTAGTCTGGAATGGCATTGTACCAGATTACAGTATGCCAGAGGCACGTAAGGTTTTCTCAGAATTTTATACAAAAAATCAACTAGATATAGGTGTATCTGGACTCAAAATAGACGAAGTAGACGGTTATGATAATTGGCTTTGGCCTAAGTCCGCAACTTTCCCTTCTGGTTTAAGTGCGACCGAAATGAGGCAGACCTACGGGCTTCAAATGCAGACTATGATCGCCGACCTATACCATGCTAAAAATGAAAGAACTTACGGACTAGTAAGAGCATCTAATGCAGGGTCTGCACATTTACCTTTTGTCATTTATAATGATTACTACAAACATGAGGACTTTATAACGGCACTTATTAACTCAGGTTTTTCAGGTCTTTTGTGGACACCAGAAGTTAGACAATCTGATACTGCTGAAGAATGGCTGCGTAGAATGCAGTCTGTTTGCTTTTCGCCCATGGCAATGATAAATGCTTGGTTTAGCGGCACAAAACCTTGGTCATATCCAGAAGTTTATAATGATGTAAGAGAAGTAGCTAAGCTGCGTATGGCCTTATTACCTTATATATATAGCACTTTTGCCGACTATAAATTTAACGGCAAACCTCCTATCAGACCCATGCAATTACTAGATGGTTTTATAGATGATACATCAGAAAGTTTAAGCAATTTAGATGACACTAAGAACCCTTATCAACTAGCTATTAAAAAAGACATTAAGGACCAATACCTCTTTGGCGAAAGCATTTTGGTTGCTCCTGTTTTTACGGGTCAAACAAATCGTACTGTAATTTTGCCAAAAGGTAAATGGTATGATTTCTACACTGGGCTGTATGTAGGTCAAAATGAGCTGATAGAAATAGAAACACCACTTTCTAAAATTCCACTATTCGTAAAAGATGGTGGTATTATTCCTATGATTGAGCCTAGACTTCATAGTCCAAGACCGAATGAGAAATTGCCTTTGATCCTTAAACATTATGGTACCGCCGCTAATACGTTCAAGCTATATGATGACGATGGCGTTTCCTTTAATTTTGAGAAGGGGGACTATTCTTGGACACAATTAAGTATTTCAAATACCGGAACTAAAGAAATTAAAACATCAGGGAGGGTGTTTAATTACAAAGATGCCGTCTGGCAGAAAGTAAATTGATTTATGAGATTAGAGAAAGAGCTACTAAACGAAGTTATTGTTGGTTACAGGGCCTTAATAGCAGAAAGGTATGATTTTGATAAAATCAGCCTAAAAGCAGATTTTCCAGATTCGTTTTCAAAAGAACAAGTAGATTCTTTTAAAGCCTTCTTTTTAGACTATTTATACCCAAATCCATTAAAAAGAGAAGAGCTAAATGAGGCCTTTGAGGCTCTAGACGGCTACATCAAACATCCCAGTAAACTTTTTCAAGTTTTAATGGACTCTACAAAGCTGCTCTTTAAGTTTGGGAGACATCTTCCTAAAATATTTAAGGCTGGGCTCAAAGCATTGAGCTCCTTTCGCGGAGCGAACAACTTTGAAAATAAGCTTATTGAACGAGCCAAAGTCCTAAGAAAAAAAGAGCCTAAGGCAACGTTAGAAATCAAGGAGCTTATTAAAGCTTTACAAGCAAACGAAATTGAAGAATTTATTCAAGGTGCTCAAAATCTATTTGAAACCCTTTATGACCGAGAACTTGTTGGAAAAATCATTCTTTTAATGGATGGATTGATTGAGATAATGAAAGAAAAAAGCACTATTTATACACCACAAGACATAAAAGGTCTTCAAATAGGAAGAACAATTATTGTCAATGGTGACGCCCTTTTTGCTCAGTTAAGCCCTAAAAAACAGACTAAGGTTTTGGAATTTGTCATTCGATTAGAAAGAGAATTTCTTCAAGAAATATTTGAATCAAAATAAGCACAGTACTTATGACGAGGTTAAGTCTAATCGTACTCCCATTTTTACTAGCTGTTGGTTGTTCGAAAAGAACTGTGAAGTCAGAAAGTCAGAACAACTTGACATATTTGGCCTTAGGCGACTCTTATACCATTGGAGAAAGTGTTTCTAAGAATAAAAGATGGCCAAATCAACTTCAAAAAACTCTTTCTGCGGAAGGCCTTGGAATAGAGATGCCGAGAATCATTGCGAAAACAGGCTGGACCACAAATGAATTAAATGAAGGGATTAATAACAACTTACCAAATGGCAATTATGACTTAGTTTCTCTACTTATCGGGGTAAATAACCAATTCAGAGGCTTATCTATCGAGGAATTTAAGATGGAGTTTGAGGCTTTATTGGAAAGGTCTATTGGATTTGCCGGCAATGATAAATCTAAGGTTTTCGTAGTCTCTATTCCTGATTATGGTGTAACGCCCTTTGGCCAAACTCAGAATTCAGAAAAGATAGGAAAAGAAATAGACGCTTATAATGCAGCTAAAAAGATAATTTGTGATGCCAAAGGAATATCATTTTTTGATATTACCCCTATCTCCAGGCAGGCTATCTACGATAAAGGTCTAGTGGCATCAGACGGATTACACCCTTCAGGGAAAATGTATGGGCAGTGGGTAGCACTCATTGGTGACGATATTTTAAAAAAATTAGTGAAATGACTGATATACTAAACCAAATAAAAAAAATTGACCAGGAAGATTCCTTAAAATTATTTAAAGGTAAATTTAAATTAGACCCTGATACGGTATATTTAGACGGTAATTCTTTAGGGCCACTTCCACTAAAAACCAAGGATTTACTTCACCAAGCCATTGAACACCAATGGGGAAGCAGACTTATCAGGAGTTGGAATGAAGATTGGCTAGAAAGTACAGAACGTATTGCTGCCAAAATAGCTGAACTGATACATGCGGAAGCTGATGAGGTTCTAATTACCGATAGTGTTTCTGTGAATCTTTATAAGTTGGCTTTCACGGCCCTAAAACTGCAAGATTCGAAAAAGGAAATACTTACAGATAGTTTAAACTTTCCAAGCGACTTATATATTCTCCAAGAACTTTGTCATCAATCGTTTCAAAATCACGACTTACAGGTAACGGACCAAGGAACTTTTGAGAGTATAAATGAGCATATTCTTTCATCAATTTCTAAGGAAACCGCTTTGCTTAGCTTAAGTCATGTAGCTTATAAAAGTGCCTTTCAATACGATGTAAAACGTATAAATGAAGCTTGCCAAAAACATGGAGCCCTAAACCTATGGGATTTGAGTCATTCCGTAGGAGCTGTGCCTATCAACGTCAAAAGTATGAAAATGGATTTGGCAGTAGGCTGTACCTACAAATACTTAAATGGCGGACCGGGTTCTCCAGCCTTTCTTTATGTGTCAAAAGCTTTACAAACTAAACTCAATAACCCAATAGCCGGCTGGTTTTCACATGAGAACCCGTTTGACTTTAGTCCAGAATTTAAATCTAGCAACACTATCAGAAATTTTGCCGTGGGCACCGTTCCTATACTTTCGGCCAAGGGTATAGAACCTGGAATTGATTTGTTCTTAGAAGCTGGAATGGAAAATATTCATGAAAAGTCCATAAAACTATTTGACACCTTTATTCATTTGTTTCAATTATTTCTGAAAGAAAGAGGATTTAGCATTGAAACACCTTTAGAAGCAACTCAAAGAGGGTCCCATATAGCTTTAACGCACAAAGAAGCGTACAGGATCAATCTTTCTCTCATTGATCCTCGTATACCAAGGAAACAATTTATAACGGATCATCGCCCGCCTAATATCATCAGAATTGCTTTGACACCGCTATACCTGAGTTTTATAGAATTGTATGAAGCTGTTTTGCGTTTAGTAGAAATAGTAGATACTAAAGAATTCCTAAGCCATTCTCCAGAGAAGAGTGGTGTTATTTAACATATTGATAAAATGAAAACCTTATTTATTGCTTTATTCTTTCTTTTTAATATGCAGGAGTGCCAAAGCAATCCTGATAATTATCAAGCAACAGACGAGACAGAACTTGCTGGACTAGAAACAGCTTATTTTGCGTCAGGGTGCTTTTGGTGCGTCGAAGCCATTTATGAAAGTATGGAAGGTGTAAAAGAAGTCGTTTCTGGTTATGCTGGGGGCAAAGAAGCCAATCCGACTTACCAGCAAGTAGCATCGCACAGAACACGTCATGCCGAGGTGATAGAAGTTTATTATGATCCAACGGTAGTAAGCTTTAAAACATTGGTTAAAGTATTTTATGGTTCACAAGACCCAACCACAGTAGGACAAAGACCAGATTTCGGTGATTCGTACCGTTCCATTATTTTCTTCAAAAATACAGAGGAAAAAGCCATCGCCGAAGCTGCAAAGGCGGCCATCGCTAAAGATTACAAAGAGCCTATTGTTACAGAGATTGTCCCTTTTGTGAAATTTTGGAAAGGCGAAGACTACCATCAAGATTACGAAAAACGTAATCCGAATCAAGCTTACATAAGAGCGGTATCTATACCAAGATTAAATAGGTTTAAAGCAAAGTTTCCCGAATTACTGAAGGTAGGAGAGCATTAAGGGTTAACTAGAATTAACGAAAAGACCTATATCACATGACACATCTTTATCTCAATTAATGTGAGATAGGTCTTGTCGAAGTATTTTAGAAATACATAGGTGTAATTCTGGACTACACTCTCGGAGAGTTTGAGGTCGCTCAAAAAAGTTTTCAACAGCTGTGGCGAAGAATTCATAGATACTTCCGAAGGCATCTGGTCCCAATAATTGATGGACAGGTTGTTTCAGGCTTGATTTGTAAACAATCATTAAATGTCTTAAGTCATTTAATGATTCTTCGCTCAAGCAATTATACTTTTTATTGCCCATGTAATTCTGATATGCCAAGGCATGTGCCATTTCATAAAGGCCCAAATTCCTACTTCCCGTGGAGTTTTCTAGAAAATTATCTCTAGAAAGGACTAGCGTTTCTCTCAAATTGTCAGGCTCGTTTTCATAAGGTCCAAGATTTGTAGGACCTAGATCAGTAGGAAATAGTATGACACTTTTATACTGTCTCAAAAATAAATCTGGAAAACCAAAAGTAATCTGAATGGCACACGCAGCCGTCATTAATTTTTGGTACAAACATACTTCAGCCATTCCACCACGATCTATAAATATCTTCGACTTTATAAATTTGGCTACTTTTTGCTCAAAAATAAGTTTGTCTTCATGCGACAACAAACGGAGATGGCTACCAAAGTTAGTCTGAAGTATATCTAGCTGAATTGAATTCAGTTTATAAAAACTAAGACCTATTCTCTTAAACTGCTTACTAACATCATCGGCAACAGAATCTGCACTATGCTGAAGGGTTTTATAGATTCCGATAGTAATAGCCACAGCAAAAATGATTTGAATAAGTAACTCCACAGCCTTTTATTATATTTAAGATTTCATCCTATTAACATCCATCAAAAGCAGCCGTAGCCACTAATTCGCCAGAAAGCTTCCTGGCTTCAGCAGATAATAACAATTAATTTTACTCAAACCTACTCCTTTTGTCTCAACTAAAACCATTTCATCCTCTTGAGAAACGGACTTTATAAAACAAATATTTAAATCTAGAGTAGTCCTTGGTGCTTTAGCAGCGAAAGTTGAAAATGGTCCAAGAACGATATCAAAAAGAACGCCAGAGTAACCATCAAAAGTGATGCCCAATGAAATAGTCTAGCTCTTTTTTATTGGTGTATTTATTTTTCTAGATTTTGGATCTACATATCCTAAAACTTCAACTTCTATCTCCTCCATAAAAAAAGGAAGAGATTTTATTTTGCCATCAGACATTTCCTAAAGAGACCAGAAGAACTTTTTTGTTAAATCACTCATTAAAATCCATCATTTTTAATCATTTCCGCATACCACAAAGCAGAATTTTTAGGGACTCTTTTCAATGTTCCCTCTTCTATATAAGTTATGCCAAATTTCTTATCATAGCCCGAAGCCCACTCAAAATTATCCATCAATGACCAAATGAAATAGCCACCCATATTTACACCATTCATCATGGCCCCGTGTACAGCAGATAAATAGCCTTTAAAGAATTCTTTGCGGTCTTGGTCATCTATTTTGCCATCAACTAACTTATCATCAAAAGCACAGCCGTTTTCTGTAATATAAATCTCAGGGTTATCGTATCTCGCAGCCAACCATTCTAGCAGCTTTTGACAGCCCCAGGGTACTATCGCCCATTTCATATCTGTTAGCTTCCAATTTGGATCTATACTTAAATTCACCTCTTGGTCTTCTGACAGTCCGCCGTTTCCATAGACAGAGCCTTCTTCTACTTTTCCTGTAGAATCAGCTGCGAACATCGTTGTATAATGGTTAAGACCAAAGAAGTCTGAAGAATCCTTGATCATCCCAATTTCCTCTTTAGTAAAAGCGGGTAGTCTATCACCCAGCCTTTCTTTCATAGAAGCTGGATAGTCTCCTTTATAGATAGGATCGGCAAACCAAGCTATGAAAAATTCCATTGCTCTTTCTGCAGCATCTTTATCTTCTTTAGAGTTTGTTAAGGGCTCACGCCAGTCACAATTATTGGTTATACCAATTCTTCCTTTCTGAGAATTCTGATACTTCTTACGGTAAATATCCACGGCTTTCCCATGAGCTTTCAATAAATTATGACCTGCTATGTAAGGCAAATAGCCAGATTTCTTCCCTGGAGCAAAAACGCCATGTCCGTAACCCAAAATCGCCACTACCCAAGCTTCATTTATTGTAATCCAATTTTTCACTCTATCACCAAAGGCCTTAAAACAAACGTCGGCATAAGCTGCGAATGCGTCTGAAATGCCATCACCAACCCAGCCATCTATTTCAAACTCTAAAGCAGCCGGTAAATCCCAATGATAGAGCGTCACCCACGGCTCTATATCATTCTTAAGCAATTCGTCTATTAATCGATTATAAAAAGCAATGCCCCTAGCTTCTACTTTCCCTGTTCCAGCTGGCATTATACGTGGCCATGCCATGGAAAAACGATAGGCTTTTAAGCCTAGTTTCTTCATTAGAGCTACGTCTTCTTTTATTCTATGGTAATGGTCACAGGCAATATTACCAGTATCTCCATTGGCTACTTTACCCGGAATCATACAAAATACATCCCAAATAGATGGCCCTTTGCCGTCTTCATCATGAGCACCTTCTATTTGATAAGAAGAGGTGGCTCCACCCCAAGTAAAGTCTTTAGGAAATTTTTTCATTGCTGTTTGTTCGCCTCGTCCTTCTACTAACCTCATCCGTCAAGCACTACTTGACACCTTCTCCTCATTCGAGCAGGTGGATAGACGAATATGATTTATTTATCTTATGAACGCCATGAGTCTTTGTCTTGTATTTTTCTTTCTATTTCACTGACAACCCATTCGGTTTTGCTAATTACATCTTCATTAGCAAATCTAAGGATTACGATTCCCAAGCTTTTTAAATATTTGTTCTTTCGAGCATCGTTAGCTTTATCATTTTCATTTTGATGACGCCTAAACTTCTGCCCTTTAATTTCCCTATTCCTAAGATACTGCCAAAGAAGATTTTCGGCATCTGTTTGAATAGCTCTATTTATCTTGTAAAGTCAAACAAAATGTTTACTACATCCTTTTGTATATTCTTTTTTGCGGACATCAACTAAAAAAGAACCCTTTCCATAACGAGAGGGCAGCAAGAGGTGACCTAAGATGAGTCTTTCGGTAATTTATCAAACCAGTTTTTCTTCAATATATATGTG